>JAGNIJ010000023.1 GCA_018001225.1 Kiritimatiellia bacterium
GGAGATCGACCTGCTGGTGGTCAACCCGAAGGCCGCGGGGCATCTCATTGCGGAGGATGTCCTGTGGGGCGTCCCCGAGATCCGGCAGGTGGCGCGGGCGGTCGTCAGCGTGCGGGGCTGGCACACGGAGCGGATCAGCCCGAAGCTGGTCGCGCGGATGCCCGAGCTCGTTCGGTTCGCCGACGCGGAGGCCTTGAAATCGGCGCTGCGCGACCTCGGGCCGGGTCCCGTCGCGCGGATCCTCTGCCTGCCCGACCTGCCCGCCGCGAAGCCCATGGTCGCCAAAACGCTGGAAGTCCTGCGCGAAAAGGGCATCGACGGGGTGCTGCTGTTCCGCCCGATGCTTTTGGAGTTGGCCGCCCACGTGGATGCGCAGAAAAACTACGAAAAGTCCGACCTGCTCCAGCTCCTGCGCATCCTGAAGAAGCACGACCTGCTCAAGGACGCCCAGCTCGACCTGTTCAAGAAAAGCCGCCACGCCTCCGGCGAGCGGTAGCTCTCGCCGGGTGAGACATGCGCACGTCCTGGCGCCGATGGCTTTCGCGGATCGAGCCGGAGGGGATTCCCTGGCCCGGCACCTGTTTTTACAACGCCTTGAGCCGCCGGTCGCCGTTCCAGAAGCATTATGTCCTCGTGGCCGACGAGGTCGCGGCGTTCCGGCCGGCCTCGGTCCTCGACCTCGGGACCGGCCCGGGCTGGCTGCTGCTCCGCCTGCGCGAGCGGCTGCCGGGCGCGGCGCTGCACGGCGCGGACATCTCGCGGGCGATGGTGGAGAAGGCGGCGCAGAACCTGGCGGGGAGCGGCATCGAGCTGCGCTGCGCGGGCGCGGAGGCGCTGCCCTATCCGGACGCCTTCTTCGACGTCGTCGTGTCCACGGGTTCCCTCCATCATTGGAAGAGGCCCGTGGCGGGGCTGAACGAAATCCATCGCGTGCTGAAGCCCGGCGGCCGGGCCCTGGTCTATGACTTGGTTCGGAAGATGCCGGAGGACGTGGCCCGCCGCGCGCGGGCGGAATACGGGCGGTTCCGCGCGACGCTGATGTGGCTGCACTCGTTCGAGGAGCCGTTCTACTCCGCGGGCGAGATGGAGACGCTGGCGGCGCAGAGTGTCTTCGCGGGCGGGGAGACCGGGTTCACCGGCGCGCTCTGCCGATTGCGGTTGGTCAAGGAGTGCGCCAGCGTCAGAAGTAGTACGACGTGTTGAAGGTGAAGTAGAGGTATTCCTCCCGCACGTCGACGAGGACCCGTTCGAGGCGGCCGCCGGCCTGGGCCCAGCCGATGTCGGTGCCGTCGCCGAAGAGGTAGTTGATGCCCAGGTTGACGGCGCTGTTCTTCGTGCGCGTTCCGGCGCTGAAGCTGACGCCGTACAGGTCGGTCTGCGTCAGCGCGTAGGGGTCGTCCACGTCCGGGTCGGGCGCGGCGGACCGGCTGGTGAAGAAGCCGGCGCGCAGCGGGTACTTCTTCCACAGCAGGTACTCGGCGCCGACCGCGGCGTCCACGACGAGTTCCCGCTCCACCGGCACCTCGAAGGGCTGGCCGTCCTGGTCCGTGCCTTTCAGGCGCGTGAAGTCCTCTGCCAAATGGCAGCAGAGGTCCGCGCCGATCGTCCACGCGTCCCGGACCTCGCGCGCGACGCCGAGCGTGAACTGGGCCGCCGTCATGTTGTCCACCTCGACGTCGTCGGAATACATCACGTCGCGCCGGAACTGGCGGTCGACCACGCCGACGATATGCTCCAGCACCTTGCCGTCGCTGTAGAGGAGGGCGGACGGGGTCTGCGCCCGGAGGCCCAGGCTCCAGAGCGGATTCCACCGGTACTGCAGGCCCGCCACGCCGAGCAGGGACAGGCTGCTGTACTCGTAGCCCGCCGCGTACGACTGCCCGAAATCGCCCCAGTAGAGGTCCTGCTGGGAGTTGAACGTGCTGTAGACGCCGTAGAGGGACGCCCCGACGGCCAGCTTCGGGGAAACCTGCCAGCCCGCCGACGGCCCGAGCCACAGGACCTGGTGGTCCTGGCTCAACGTGTAGTAGTGCTGCGACTCGGGGAAGGCCAGGGTCTCGAAGTAGGACATCTTCTTCGGCGCGAACACGGCGAAACCCAGGACCAGGTTGGTATCCATCCGGTACGTGCCGCCCGCCGAGGAGGGCACGGTCTGGAACGCGTCGGCGTCGAAGTCCTCGCCGGGAAACAGGGCGTCATCCATTTTCAGGCGCTGGAACCCGTAGAGGTTGGCCGAGAGCGAGAGGGTGTTGTTCGGCGTTCGCGCCAGGCCGGCCGGGTTGTAGTAGCAGGCCTCGACGCCCTCTGCGATCGCGCAGGCCGCCCCGCCCATGCCGGCCCCCCGGTCGCCGAGCAGGTACTGCAGGTAGTTCGCCTCGCTGGCCCGGCCCGCCGCCGGGAAGAACAGAAGGAAGGAAACCAGGACGACGCCCCTTCGGATCGCGCGCTTCATGACGGCCTCCCTTGTATGGAACAATGCTAGCCCGGCCGCTCGGTCCGCGAAAGTAAAAAACGGAGCCGGGGTGAATCCCGCTTTGCTTGCTTCGACGGCGTGGCCTTCTTATAATGAATTAAAAGTGGAGGCCATCATGTCGCCGCGCCATGTCATGTGGATGCTGATCGCCGGGGTGCTTGCGCTGGGGCTCGCGGGCTGCGAGGACGAGGACTACGACCACGTTCCGCCGGACGGGCAGGGGAGCATCATCCTCGACAACTTCACCGGCGATGACATCTACGTGTTCATCGACGGCACGGCCACCAACCGGTTGCGGGACTACAAGGACGAGGCCTACGACCTGGATCCCGGCGTGCATCGCCTCGTCCTCGACCAGGACGGCGGAGACCGTTACGGCGCGTGGGACGTGGATGTGATCGAGGGCCGCCTGACCATCGTGGATGTCGAGACCGACGACTGGAACTGGGACGACTACGAGGTGACCATTCACCTCGAGACGCCTTGAACGCCGGGGCGGGGCCGGTGTCTGAAAGAAAGAAATGACGCCGCGTCCCGTATTCCGCCTCGCCCTGGTGATCCTGCTCGGCCTGCTCGGGACGTGGCTTATGCCCGTTCACGACGGCTTCTTTCCCCTTTTCCTGGCGGGCGACCGCGGCTGGGAGCCGGCGGCCTGGCTGGCCGTAGCCGCTGCCGCCTTATGGCTCGTACACCGCCGGGAAGGGGTTCCCGCGCCGCGCCCCTTCTGGCTGATCGTGGGAGCGGCCGTGGCCGTGGCGAGCGTGCCGCTGCCCCCGTTCCGCCCGATGACGGATTTCTTTTACTGGCCGGGTGTCGCCAAAGTCGCCGCGGTCGGATTGATCCTGCTCGTGGCGGGCGTCCAGGCGTTCGGTCGGCCGGGCCGCCGGTGGACCGCCCCGTTCCTGGCGATCGCCTCGCCGCTGCTGCTGTTCGCCTCGCGGCCGCCGCCGGGCGGCGGCCGGCTGAAGCGCGCCTTGTTCGCCGCCTTGCTGCTCCTGTTGGCGGCGCCCTGGCTGGCCTTCGGCCGCGACTTCTGGCCGCGGGCGCTCTGGCGGATCTTCAACTTCGACGAGATGGGGCGGCTGGCGGTGTCTTTCCGGCACTGGGCCTGGGCGGGCTGCGCCTTCCTTTTTCTCCTGTCGCCATGGCGCGAGGAAGTCTGGCCGCCCGGACCCGCGGGCCGCCTGCGCTGGCGTGCCACCCTGGCGGCCGCCGTCCTCGTCGTCCTGGCGCTGCTGCCGCTGGCCCTGCACAAGGGATACCAGTTCAAGGCGCTGCTGATGTATGCCGGCCTGATCGTGTTCCTGGAATGGGCCCCGCTGGTTCAGCTGCTGATGCTGGGGCCCCGGCTGCCGGTCCGCCTGGCGCCGCGGCTGGCCGCCCTCCCGCCGGCGGCCGCGCTGGGATGGCCGTGGACCGCGGGATTCCTGCTGCTGGCCGTGGTCCCGTCCCTCATGTATTTCAAAGGGGCCATCGAGGCCGTGGTCACCGGGTCGCTCTTCGCCGCGAAATTCGATCACAGTTGGGTCGGCTGGTGCCTGGACCAGTCCACGCTTCAGTGCGGATTCTGGCGATTCACCATGATCGCGGCGCTGCTCATGGCCCACGCGGCGATCGCGCGTTGGCTGGGTGACCGGACCACGCGGCGGGGCCTCTGGACGTTCCGGCTGCTCGTGATCGCCCTGTTCGTCGGGCCGCTCTGCTACCTCGCGTGTGACTACTGGAGCCTGATCGTGTATATCCGGACGCTCGGCTTCACCCTGCTGCGCTCGTACGGTCTGGTCTACGGCCTCGCCGCCGCCCTGCTAACGCTGGGCTTCCTGCGCTGGGCGCTGCGACGTGCGTGACGATTCGGTCAGGGGCGTTTGGACTTGACGGCGACGGCGCCTGTCGCCCATTCTCCGCCCCCGCAAGGGAAGCCGGGGGCCTGGCATGACCGAACGCGAAGCCTACATAGCGCTCAACATGACCGACAAAATCGGGCCGGTACGCGTCCGCGCGCTGATCGAGACGCTCGGTTCGCCCCAGGCGGTCTTCGGCGCCGGCCGGGCGCAACTGGTGTCCGTGAAAGGCATCGGCGAGGACCTCGCCGAGTCGATCCTCCAGCAGCGCGACACGCTCGACCCGGCGGCCGAGGAGCAGAAGGCGCAGGCGCTCGGCGCGCGGATCGTCACGCCGGCGGACGCCGAGTATCCCGAGCCGCTCTCGAAGATTTACGATCCGCCGCTGGCGCTCTACATCCGCGGCACGCTGGAAAAAACCGACCGCCACGCGATCGCCATGGTCGGCACGCGCCACGCGACGCACTACGGGTTGAGCGTGGCGGACAAGTTGGCCTATCAACTGGGGAAGGTCGGCTTCACCGTCGTCAGCGGGCTGGCGCGGGGGATCGACACCGCCGCGCACCGCGGCGCGCTGAAGGCCGGCGGCCGCACGATCGCCGTCATCGGCAGCGCGCTGGACCGGCTGTACCCGCCGGAAAACGAGAAGCTGGCCGAGGAGATCGTCCAGCACGGCGCCGTGATCAGCGAGTACACGCTCGGGCGCGAGCCGGATAGAACCACCTTTCCCTATCGCAACCGGGTGATCAGCGGGCTCTCGATGGGCGTGGTGGTGGTCGAGGCGGGGGCCACCAGCGGGGCGCTGCATACGGTGGACCAGGCGCTGGAGCAGGGGCGGACGGTGTTCGCCGTGCCCGGGCGCGTGGATAACCCGACCTCCAAAGGCCCGCACCGGTTGATCAAGAACGGCGCGCGGCTGGTGGAGGACGTGGACGACATTCTGCAGGAATTCGAGTTCCTGATCCCGCCGGAAAAGAAGGACGCGGCGGACAAGCTGGACAGCCGGCCCACGGTGGTTTTGAGCGACCTGGAACAGAGGATTGTACGGGCGCTCTGGGAGGAGCCGCTGGACGTGGACTCGCTGACCCGGAAGTCCGGCCTGAAGAGCCACGAGGTAAGTTCTTTGCTGATCGGACTGGAAATGAAGCGGATTGTGCGTATGCTGCCCGGCCGCCTCGTGGAACTGGCCGAGGGGCTGCGGGATAAAACGGAAGGCGAAAAGCCCGAAACCTGAACACCGAACACCGGAACCCTTCCCCATGAGCAAACACCTCGTCATCGTCGAGTCGCCGGCCAAGGCGAAGACCATCAACAAGATTCTCGGCGCCGAGTTCGCGGTCAAGGCCTCCATGGGCCACGTGCGCGACCTGCCGCCGAAGGACTTCGGCATCGATATCGAGAGGAACTTCAAGCCCCGCTACGTGGCCATCAAGGGCCGGGAGAAGGTGCTGGCCGAACTCAAGGCCGTCGCGGCGAAGTCGGACACGATCTACCTCGCGCCCGACCCGGACCGCGAGGGCGAGGCGATCGCCTGGCACCTGAAGACCGCGCTGAAGGGGGCCGTGCCGGAGGACCGCTTCCTGCGCGTGTCCTACAACGAAATCACCGCGCCCGCGATCCGCGAGGCGTTCAGCCATCCCGGCCCGATCGACCTGCGCAAGGTGGACAGCCAGCAGGCCCGGCGCGTGCTGGACCGGCTGGTCGGTTACCGGGTCAGCCCGCTGCTGTGGCGGCGCATCCGCGGCGCGGCCAGCGCCGGCCGCGTGCAGTCGGTCGCCCTGCGGCTGGTCTGCGAACGCGAGAACGAGATCCGGAACTTCAAGCCGGAGGAATACTGGCTGCTCGGCGCGAAGGTGGCCAAGCAGGTCGACCCGAAAGACCCGTTCGAAATCCGGCTCGCCCGGATCAACGGCGAGAAGGCGGAGATCAAGGCGTCGGAGCAGGCGCACGCCGTCAAGGCGGATCTGGAAGGCCGGGCGCTGCGGGTCGCCGCGATCGTGCCCCGCGAGATCAACAAGCGCGCGATGCCGCCGTACATCACCAGCAGCCTCCAGCAGGCCGCCTCCAGCGTGCTCGGGTACGCGCCGGCCTACACCATGAAGCTCGCCCAGCGGCTGTACGAGGGCGAGGACTTCGGCGAGGGGCCGATCGGCCTGATCACGTACATGCGCACGGATTCGTTCCATATCGCCGGCGGCGCGCTGGAGTCCTGCCGCCGGTACATCGGGAGCCATTTCGGCGCCGAGTACCTGCCCGAGAAACCGAATTTCTACCGCAGCCGCGGCAGCGCCCAGGAGGCCCACGAGGCCATCCGCCCGACCGACGTCGAGCGCACGCCGGACTCGCTGGCCTCGGTGCTGGAGCCCGAGGAACTGCGGCTCTACCGCCTGATCTGGCAGCGCTTCGTCGCCAGCCAGATGGTCCCCGCCCGCATCGCGCAGCGCACGGTCGAGATCGAGGCCGTGCCGCCGCCGGGGAAGACCTCCACCTACCTCTTCCGCGCCACGGCCTCCGAGGTCGTGTTCCCCGGCTACATGAAGGCGACCGGCGGCGAGGAGCGTAAGAAGGACGAGAACGGAGAGGAGATCGACCGGCTCCCGCCGCTGGAAGTCGGGGAGGGGCTGGATTGCCTCGAGTGGCTCGAACAGCAGAAGTTCACCCAGCCGCCGCCGCGCTTCTCGGAGGCCGCGCTCGTCCGCGCCCTCGAGGAAAACGGCGTCGGCCGGCCGAGCACCTACGCCTCGATCCTCTCCACGCTCGTCCAGCGCCGCTACGTGACGCGCGAGAAACGCACGCTCTCGCCGACGGACATGGGCATGAAGGTCTGCGAGTTCCTGGTCACGCACCTGGGCGAGTTGTTCGACGTCAAGTTCACCGCGGGCATGGAGGAGGCGCTCGACGAGATCGAGGAGGGCCGCGTCGAGTGGACCAGGATGCTCGGCGATTTCTACGGGCGGTTCCAGCAGTGGCTCGAGGCCGCCAAGGGCCCGCCGGCCGATCCGCGGCTGGTGCAGGCCTTGCTGGACGCGATGGACGGCGTCAGGGAATGGGCGCCGGAAAACAAGCGCGGGAAGCGGACCTACAGCGATCAGAAGTTTGTGGAATCCGTGCGCAAGAACCTCGCCGAGGAAAAACCGATTACCGACCGGCAGTTGGAGGCGCTGAAGAGCCTCGCGATCCACTACCGCGAGCAATTGCCGGACCTGCCGCGGGTGCTGGACGAGCTCGGGCTCGCCGCCGAGGCGGAAAAAAGCCGGGCCCCCGTCCTGCCGCCGTCGCCCGAGACGCTGCGCAAGCTGGAGCTGCTGGAGAAGGTCGAGTTCAAGCCCGCGCGCCAGGTCGGCAAGAAGACCTACGACGACCGGGTCTTCGCCGATTCGCTGCGCCGCCAGGTCCAGGGCGGGCGCGCGCTGTCGGAGAACCAGGTCCATTACCTCGACCGGCTGGTGATGAAGTATTCCAGCCAGATGGAGAACTTCGAAACCCTCGCGGCCGAACTGGGCCTGCACCGGGAGGGCCCGCACGGCATGGAGGACGTCGGGCCGTTGCTGGACGCGCTGAAGGCGGTGAAGGAATGGAAGCCGCCGGTCAAGCGCGGGCGGCGCACGTGGGATGACCACGCGTTCTTCCAGTCCCTGTCCGCCCAGCACGCGGAGCACCGGCACCTCTCCCCGCGCCAGGTGCTGTCCCTGAAGAAACTGGCGACCCGCTACCGCGCCCAGATCCAGGACTTCGAAACGCTGTCCGAACGCTACGGCCTCGCGAGCCTGATCAAGACCCGCAAGCCCGCCGCGCCCGAGGCGAGCCCGGAATGACCGATCCGGCGGTCAGCCGCTACCTGCGCTACCTCGAGGCCGAGCGCAACGCCTCGCCGCACACGCTCTCGAACTACGAGCGCGACATCGGCCAGTTCGCCGCCTTCCTGTGGAAGACGCCGCCGAACCCGCCCCTGCCGTGGGACCGCGCGGACCGGTACGCTGCCCGCGGCTTCCTCGTCGGTTTCCAGAAACAGAACTGCGCGCCGACGACGACCGCCCGCAAGATTTCCAGCCTGCGCTCGTTCTACCGCTTCCTGATGCGCGAGGACCTGGTGAAGGTGAACCCGTTCAGCGGCTTGATGCTCCCCAAGCGAGGCCGGAAACTCCCGGTCGTGCTGGGCCTCGGCGAGGTCAACCGCCTGCTGGCCGCGCCGCTCAAGGGCGCCGGGCGGACCCGCTCCGCGTCCTGGAACGACTACGCGCCCCTCCGCGACGCGGCCGTCCTGGAACTGCTCTACAGCACGGGGATGCGTGTCAGCGAATTGACCGGGCTCGCCGACGAGCAGGTGGACTGGCTCGCCAGCGTCGTGCGCGTGCGCGGCAAGGGCAAGAAGGAGCGGCTCTGCCCGTACGGCCGGCCGGCGCACCGGGCGCTGCGGGCCGCCGTCGAGGCCCGCGACCGGTTCCTGGCCTCGCGCGCGGCGGCCGGGAAGCCCGCCGCGCTGTTCGTCAACCGGCGCGGCGGCCGCCTGACCTCCCGCTCGGTCGAGCGGTTGCTCAAGCAGTACGCCGCCGCGGCCGGCCTGAATCCGGGCTTGTCTCCCCACGCGCTTCGGCATAGCTTTGCCACCCACATGCTGGATGCCGGGGCGGACCTGCGCAGCGTGCAGGAACTGCTGGGCCACGCCAGCCTGTCCACGACGCAGATTTACACGCACGTCAGCGTGGAGCGGTTAAAAAAGGTATACGAGGAAGCGCACCCGAGAGCGTAGGAAGGATCAGGGTTCGGTGTTCAGGGGTCAGGAAAAGCAAGGTGTGAAATGGCAATCCGATCTGCGGAAGTTTGTTAACCCGACCTGGGACACCATCCGTGAAAAGCGCATGTAACATATTTGATTTCAACGTCCAACGCCCAACGTCCAACGTCCAACTTCCAAGGTTTAGAACATCTTTAATTGGACGTTGGAAGTTGGATGTTGGTTGTTGGACGTCGAGTCCGTTATTCGCCCTGAACCCTGAACCCTGAACCCTATTTCGCCCCTCATGCTCTGGTTCCTGTACAACATTCTCTTCACCGTCGGCTTCCTGCTCCTGCTGCCGCATTTCCTGCTGCGCATGCGGCGGCGGGGCGGATACACGCGCCATTTCTGGCAGCGCATCGGGCGGTATGAACCCGACGTCGCGGCGCGCCTGGCGGAGGGAGGGCGCATCTGGATCCAGGCCGTGAGCGTGGGCGAGATGAATCTCGCGCTGGGATTCCTGGAGCAGATCCGGCGGCGGCGGCCCGGGACGAAGTTCGTGGTGTCGACGACGACTTCCACGGCCCACGAGATCGCCGAGAAGAAACTGCCCGCCGACGACGTCCTCATCTATTTCCCGGCCGACTTCCCGTTCATCACGCGCCGGGCCCTGGAGGCGATCCGGCCCGCGGCGCTGATCCTGGTCGAAAACGAGCTGTGGCCCAACCTGGTCCGGCTCGCGCGGGCGCGGGGCGTCCCGGTGGTCCTGATCAACGGCCGGATCTCGGAGCATTCCTACCGCGGCTACCGGAAGCTGCGGGTCTTCACCCGGCGGCTCCTGCCGATGGTGGACCGGTTCTGCGTGCAAAGTCCCGGCGACGGGCAGCGCCTGCGGGACCTGGGCGCGCCGGAGGACCGGATCACCGTGGTCGGCAGCGGGAAGTACGATATCGCGGAACCCGATCCGTCGGTCGCGGAACAGGCCCGCGCCGTGCTGCGGGCGGCCGGGATCACGGAGAAGCATGCCGTGCTGCTGGGCGGTTCGACCTGGCCGGGGGAGGAGGCGATTCTCCTGGACCTTTACAAGGAGCTGAAGAGCGAGCGGGAGGATTTGGCCCTGGTGCTCGTGCCGCGGCACGTCGAGCGCCGCGCGGCGGTGCTCGCCGAGATCGAGGCGCGGGGGCTGACCGTGCGGCGGCGCTCCGAGATCGGGCCGGGCGCGGCGCCGGCCGAGCGGCCGGACGTCCTGCTGGTCGACACCACCGGCGAGCTGATGGGTTTCTACTCCTGCGCGACGATCATCTTCGTGGGCAAGAGCCTGTCCGAGCAGCAGGGCGGGCAGAACATCATCGAGCCCGCGTGGTGGGGCAAGCCCGTCCTCGTGGGTCCGAACATGAAGAACTTTGCCGCGGTCATGGAGGAGTTCCTCGAGGCGAACGCCATCCTCCAGGTGCCCGACGCCCACGGCCTGAAGATGGCCGTCCTGGGGCTGCTGGACGACCCGGTCCGCCGGGTCGAGCTCGGCGCGCGTGCGGCGCGGCTGGTCCGCGAGAAGGCCGGCGCCGGCGAGCGCACCCTGGACCGGATCGGCCCGGTGCTCTTCCCCGCGTGATCAGTTCGGCGGCGCCGTGTCCAGGACGGGATAAAGGGCCGAGTGTTCCATCCCGGCGTGCCGTTTCCCGTAGCGTGCCGGGATGTCCTGCGTCCAGTCGCTCGGGATGATCGGGACGATGACGATCAGCAGGGCGAGCAACACCGGGCGCACGATCAGCCGTTCCGGCGGCGCGACCTTGCCGGGCGCATCGAGCTGCGCCCGCGCGGACGGTTCACCGGAATCCGGCTCGCGGCGCCAGCGGAGGATCAGCAGGGCCAGCCCCAGCAGGGTCATGAAGAGGTTCAGGCTCTGGCCGGTGGCGAGGCCGAGCAGGGTGGTCGGGTATTCGCGCGTGAAGTCGATCAGCACCCGGAGTCCCGCGTAGAGGAACAGGAAGAGCCCGGTCACCGCGCCGCGCCGCAGGCCGGCCTGCGAGGCCCGCAGCAGGACGGGGATCAGCAGCAGGTTCTTCAGCCCGTCGTAGAGCACCACGGGATGCCGGAATCCCTCGGCGTCGGGGAACTTCACCGCCCACCAGGCGTCGGTCACGCTGCCGACGATTTGCCCGTCGATGAAGTTGCCGATCCGGCCCATGGCGAGGATGAACGCCGCCGGGATCGCCAGCACGTCCGTGACGCGCAGGAAGGACAGCCGTTGCCGGCGGCAGAACAGCCATACGCCCGCCAGCCCGCCGAACAGCAGGCCGTGCGTGGCCATGCCGCCCAGCCACACCGCCGGGATCAAACGCCCATGCGCCCGGTAAAAGGGCCACTCGTAGAACAGCACCTCAACGGTCCGCCCGCCCAGCAGCACGCCGACCGCGAGGAATAGGCTCAACGTGTACACCGAGCCCAGCGAAAGACCGAGGTGGCGGCGCCGGCGGCGCAGGTACAAGTGCGCGTTCAGGAATCCCAGCGAAAAGCTCAAGCCGTACCACCAGAGATACAACCCGCCCACCGATCCCAGGACGGGATCAATCCGGTGAACGTAGGGTCCGATCCAGTTCATTCGAGCCTCGTTTTGAGGGTCGCAAGGATACCGGCCGGCCTGTATGCTTGAAAGCACGATTCCTCAACTCCGGGAGGGAGTGATCATGCGCACAAGGCTACGCGATGGCATCGCTACAGCGGTCTCCGGCCCGATCACGCGCCGCCGGTTCATCGAAAAACTGGGCGCCGGCACGCTGGCGACGCTGGCGCTCTGGCGCGAACTCCGCGCCGACTCCGCCCTGCCCGCGGCCCCGCCGCCGGGACCCGGCACGCCGGCCGACGAACTGCTGGCCGCGGAGGAGCCGTATTTCGCCGATTTCGCGAAGCTGTTCACCCTCGCCGACGAGCACAAGTACCTCGTCGCCAGCCAGAAGGGGTCGATGCCCATCCCGATCCTCCGGCATTTCAAGGAGGGGCTGGACCAGGTCGCGCGGGACCCGTTCCCCGTGTACCTGGAGCCCTCGGCCGTCACGCGGGAGAAGATCGCCCGGGGCTACGGCGCGCGCGTGGACGAGATCGCCATCTCGCGCAACACGACCGATGCGATCAGCCAGATTCTCCACGGCCTGGACTGGCGGCCCGGCGACGAACTGCTCTGCTCCACGCTCGAGTATCCCAACTGCGTCGCGACGGTCCGGCGCGTCGCCGGGCGCTTCGGGCTGACGATCCGCCAGTTCGGCGTGCCGTCGCGGCCGGACTTCTCCGCGGAGGAGATCGTGGAATCCGCGCGCCGCCGGATCGCGCCGGGAAAGACGAAGGCGATGTTCTTCTCGTGCCCGGCGCATCCCAGCGGCGTGGCCCTGCCCGTCCGCCGGCTGGCCCGGCTCGCGCAGGAATTCGGGATCACGACAGTCGTGGACGGCGCGCACTACGGCGGCCAGTTCGTCCCGCGCCTCGACGAGACCGGCATCGACTTCTGGGGCCTCTCCGGCCACAAGTGGCAGTGCGGCCCCGGCGGCACCGGGATCCTGTACGCCCGCAACGCGGCCTGGCCCGCGAACCCGAACCCGCTCCCGCGCTTCCACATCGTCCGGTCGGGCGACCTCGACGCGCCGACCGACGGCTCGCGTCCGGAAGGATTCGACCTGGGCGCCGCGTTGAGCCTGTACGGCTTCCCCGAATCCGCCGACTGGCGGGCCCTCGGCGAGGTCTGCGAGTTCTGGGACCAGGTCGGCCGCGAGCGGATCCAGAACTACATCCTCGCGCTGGCCGACTACACGCGCGCCGCGCTGATCGCCGCGTTCGGCGAGCAGGCGATCCTCCAGCCGTGCAAGGATACTGAACTCCGCTCGGGCATCGTCGCGTTCAACCCGTTCCCGGAGCCCGGGCCGCGCCGCGATCCGAAGGCGGCCCGCGCGTTCCAGTCGGGCATGGAAGCCGCGGGCTACCACGTCGGTTGCGGAGGCACCGGGCTGAAGGGGCTGACCCGCGCGCCCGATCCCGACGCGGGCGCGTTTTTCGACCTGTGCATCCCGAACCGCGACCCGGAGACCAACCGCCCGGCGCCGGACGACATCCCGTTCCGCACCGGGACGCCCGCCTGGTGCAACCGGGCCGACATGGACGCCTTCGTCGACGCCTGCGCGGAGGTCATGAAGAAGGTCGTCGGCTGAACGCCCCTGAATCCGCGCGTAAGCACGTTTGACTCTGATGATGGCACGCCGCTTCTGCTTGCTGACACGGCTCGCGGGACGCTCGCCCTTCCAGTCGGGAAAATTATCTGCATCGTAAAGACAGCGTTATGGAGGGCGAGCGTCCACGCGAGCCGCAACGACGGCGGCGTACGCAGGAAAGGCCCGAGCGACCGCCGTCCTTACGCGCGGATATGGGACGCCCGGCGCCGGTTGACAAGCCCCGGGCTTTGCGCCACGCTCTCCGGCGAGTGAAAACGCGGGCTCGCATAACGACGGGACAGGGCGACGAAGGGCGCACGCGCCTCTTCTCCGGCGAGGAAGTGCCCAAGGACGCGCCGGCCCTGGAGGCGCTCGGCGACCTGGACGAACTCGTCTGCCTGCTGGGCGTGGCGCGGTGCCATGCCCGCCGCCAGGCCACGCGCGACGCCCTGCTCGCGCTCCAGCGCCGGCTGTTCGATGTGGGCGCGGAACTGGCGACGGCGCCCGACAAGGCGGAGGCGTTGCCCGCGCGCGTCAACCCGGAATCCGTCGCCCAACTGGAGGAGCAGAGCCTCGTCCTGGAGGGGCTGCGCCGGATGCCGGAGGATTTTGTTGTCCCCGGTTCGACGCCGGCCGCGGCGCACCTGGACCTGGCCCGCGCGGTGGCGCGCCGCTGCGAGCGCCGCGTGGTTGCCCTGTGCCGCGGCGGCGGGTGCCGTAATCCCCACCTGCCGGTCTGGATGAACCGGCTTTCCGACTACCTCTGGCTGCTGGCCCGCAGCGAGGAAACGTCGTCCATCCCCCGGCGCGCGCCGGAGGAGGAGAGCGCCGAATGAACCGGCCGGTCCTCGAGCAGGCCGGCATTGACATCGCCGAGGCCCCCGCGCTGCGGGAGTACACCACCTTCCGGCTGGGCGGCCCGTGCCGCGCCGTCCTGACCTGCCGGACGCCGGAGCAGGCCGCGCTGGCCGCGCGCGAATTGCGCCGCGCCGGCGAACCGCACCTCTTCATCGGGTCGGGTTCGAACCTGCTCGCCGCGGACGCCGGCCTGGACGCCTGCGTGGTGCGCTATGCCAGTCCCATCGCCCAGATCGAGCGGGACGGCGCCCTGCTTCGCGTTTCGGGCTCGACCGAGGTGGATGCGTTAGCCGCATACGGTGTCCAGCAGGAACTGGCCGGCCTCGAATTCCTCTCCGGCATCCCCGGCACCGTGGGCGGCGCGATCGCCGGCAACGCCGGCGCGTTCGGGCGCTCCGTGGCGGAAGGCCTGGCGCGGGTAACGCTGATGGATGGCGCGGGCCGCGCGAGCGAGGTCCAGGCCGCCGACCTGGAGTTCGCCTACCGCCGGTCGCGCCTCCAGGAAAGCGGCGAGCTCGTCTTGAGCGCGGTGTTTCAACTGGGGTTCCGGCCCCGCGCGGAACTGGCGGCCGAGCGCGAGAGGATCCTGGCCCTGCGCCGCGAGCGGCATCCGGACTGGCGGGTCACGCCGACGGCCGGCAGCTTCTTCCGGAACGTCGAGCCCAGTTCCGCCGCCGGGCCGCGGCAGGCCGCGGGCTGGTATTTGGAGCAGGCGGGCGCCAAGGAACTGCGCGTCGGCGGGGCGCGGGTGTTCGAGAAGCACGCGAACATCATCGTCGCCGACCCCGGCTGCACGGCCGCCGACGTGGCCGCGCTCGCGCGGCAGATGGCGGACGCCGTCCGGCAGGTGTTCCGCATCGACCTGCAACCCGAAGTGCGGTTCCTCGGCCCGGTCGGCGGCGCGTGACGCATGCAGGCCTTCCTGAAAAAAAACGGGGCGCTTCTCGCCGCGCTGTTCGCCGCGGCGTTCCTGTTCGTCCTGCACCTGCGTATCCTGACCTACGTCACGGCCCAGGATCCGTTCATCTACATCCGTCTGGCGCGCCGGCTGGCGGAGGCGTCGTTCCGCCCGGCGGCCGTGCTGGAGGTCTTCCGGTGGATGATGCCCGGCTACCCGCTGTGGCTGGCGGCGGCGATCGGGATCGGCGGCCCGTTCGCGCCGTACTGGGTCAACCTGCCGTTCACGATCGGGCTCTTCATCCTGCTTGTCCTGATCGCGCGCCGCCTTTACGGCGATGGGCTTTCGCTGGTCGCGATGACCCTGTTCGGCCTGTGGCTGATCCTGGCCGGCCACGCCTTGAACCCGCATTTCCTTTTGTACCCGTTCCGCGAGTCGCCGATGCTCTTCTTCTGCCTGCTCGGCAGCCTGCTGGCGCTGGCGTCGAGGGAAAAGGGCGGGTCGGCCCGTTTATTTTTTTCCGGGCTTTCGTTCCTGCTGGCCGGCGCGATGCGCGAGCCCGCGCTGTTCTGTGTGCCGTTTGCCGCGTGGGCGATCGCCCGGGCCGCCGGCCGCGGGCGGCGCGCGCGGGCGCTCGGCTGGTTTCTCCTTCCGTTCCTGCCCGCCGCGCTGTTGTGGCTCGGGATGAGCCTGGCCCGGGGCGGGTGGGGGACGGCGCAGATGTCGTTCTGGGTGTACGGCTGGCCCGAGGGCGGGGCCTGGGTGAAGCTCCGCCACGCCGGCCGCGCGTTCGCCGTGATGCTGGCGGCGTGGGTCCGGTCGGCGGGCTGGTGGGGCGCGGCCCTGACGGCGATCGGCGCGGCCGACGCGGCCTGGCGCCGGCGGGAAGCCTTGCTCCTCTTTCTCGCGCCCGGCCTGCTGCTTCTGCTCTTCTATGGCTGCCACGGCGAGCATCCCCGCTACGTCCTCGAGGCGCTCGTGCTCATGGCCCCGCTGGCGATGGGGGGCGTGGCCCTGTGCGCGCGCGGGCTGGAACGTCCTTCCGGCCGGCTGTTCCGGGGGCGCGGTGAGCTTGCCATCAGCGGCCTGCTCGCCGTCGTGTTCCTGGTTCCCTGCGCCGCGCTCCTGCGCCGGGCCGCGCCCTGGGGAATCCGGGTCTCCCGCGCGGACATCCGGCGTTTCCGGGAGCAGGTCCGGCCGTACGAGGGAACGAACAACCTGGTCTTCCTGGACACCCGCTGCCGGTACCTGGCGGATGCCTTCGCCTCCTACACGCGGGTCCGCACGGCCGATCCGCTGAGCGCCGAGCGCGTCCGCGGCGACAGCGTCCGGATGTTCTACGCCGATCCCGCCGGCCGCGACGCCTACGTGGCCACCGGCCGCGACTACCAGGGCGTGCCGCCCGAGACCATGCTGCGGCATTATTTCGACGTGGAGCCCGCCGGCGAGGCGGGCCGGGTTCAGCTCGGCCCGCAGGTTTACAGAATGAAAGAGGTTCGCCCGTGGACCGCGACGCGCGCCCTCTTTCCGCTGCCCGCGAATTCGTCCGTGCCCCTGCTCGCGTGGCTGGACTTCCAGGCCGCGACGCAGGCCGTGAAAACCGTCGCGCTGCTCGATGAACGCCAGGGCGTGCTCCGGAGCTGGTCTCTGGGCCCGGCGGTTCAACTGCAACCCATCTACCTGGACCCCGGCGAAGCCGCCGCCTTTGTGTCCATCACGTCCGGGCGACCGTTCCCCGCCGGTGTGCTGCGCGGTCTTGACGAGGCCGGCCGTCCGCGGGCGCATGACCTGACCCGGCCTCGCCCGTTGTCGCTGACGTCGTGGTTCCGGCCCCCGTTCGTGACGGCCGGCCCGCGGCACAAGTACGGGGTGGCGTTCCCGGGCGCGGGGGTCCTGGAGATTCCGCCCGTGGCGGGCGGGGAGGAGCGAGGGCTGACGATCCAACTCGTGTATCAGCCGGACCGCCGCGCGCGGGAGGCGCTCCGCCTTATTTATAAGGAAGGGGACCGCGAGCTCGGGCGCGGGCTGGCGGATCTCGGCCGCCGGGAGATCCGGCACCGGTTCCGCCTGCCGCCCCGTCCCGAAGCCGGCCCGCGGCGGATCGAGATTTCCGCGGACGCGGCCTGGCCCACCGGGGTCCTCTTGCGCGTCACGGGATTCGGGATGCACTTGGAATAACGCTTGCATGGCGGCGGGCGGCCCTATAAGCTGCCGCGACTTTTTTGAAAGAACAGGAGAAAAGCTCATGGGCCAGACCCTTAGTCTTCGTGACAAGAATCTCAACCGTCCCCGGAAGCCCGCGCGTGCGCGCCGCCGCCGGGAGAAGGTGCATCGCGCGCGCCTGGTCGCCCTGGGCGTGCCGGCGGAGAAGGTGAGCAAGCTGGACGCCGCCGCCGTGCGCACGCTGCTCAAGCGGCCGGCGCGGATCAAGGCCTGACCGGAGGGTGGAACGGCCTCGGCCCGGGGCGTTCATGGCGGCCCCGGCCTCCCGTCCGGCGGGAGGGGTGGAGCGGGCCCGGAACCTGCGGGAGCCGGGCCGATCATTTTTCTGAAAAAAAGCTATTGACGTTGTATCGTTTTTGGGTAAGTTACCAGTATAAATAGATTCCGGGAAGTGCCGGGATCTTAAATAGTAGTAAAGACGGACACTTCTATTTTCCGGGTTTGTTCGGGGAAAAGGGGAAGATAGAGGAGTGTTATAGTCTGTTTTTGTATTTTGGCCGGTTTTACGTTTTATGTGAGAACGGCACCGCAGGGGAAGCGATGGCGGGATGGTGGGTGCGGGTCCGGTGGCGGAACGGATAGCGACGGCGCCCATGTAGCTCAGTTGGTAGAGCACGTCCTTGGTAAGGACGAGGTCAGCGGTTCAATCCCGCTCGTGGGCTTAAAAAATGTAACGGACGGGAAACCGTAAAGAAGCAGCAGAAACCAGAACACGGGAAAGAAGACAGGCAGGAGGAAACCATGGCCAAGGAAAAATTCGAACGCACCAAGCCGCACGTGAACGTCGGCACGATCGGTCACGTGGACCACGGCAAGACGACCCTGACCGCCGCGATCACGAAGGTCCAGGCGGCGAAGGGGTTGAGCCAGTTCGTCTCCTACGACCAGGTCGCGAAGGCGTCCGAGTCGCAGGGACGCCGCGACGCAACCAAGATCCTGACGATCGCCACGTCGCACGTGGAGTACCAGAGCGACAAGCGCCACTACGCGCACGTCGACTGCCCCGGCCACGCGGACTACATCAAGAACATGATCACCGGCGCGGCGCAGATGGACGGCGCGATCCTCGTGGTCAGCGCGTCCGACGGCCCGATGCCCCAGACCCGCGAGCATATCCTGCTCGCCCGCCAGGTGGGCGTGCCGGCCATCGTCGTCTTCCTGAACAAGGTGGACACGGTGGATGATCCGGAGCTGCTCGACCTGGTCGAGATGGAGATCCGCGACCTCCTGAACAAGTACGAGTTCCCCGGCGACAAGACCCCGATCATCCGCGGGTCCGCGCTGGCGGCGATGAAGGCCGAGAAGCCGGACGCGCCGGAGGCCAAGTGCATCCAGGAGCTCATGGACGCCATCGACTCGTTCATTCCCGAGCCGACCCGCCCGATCGACCAGCCGTTCCTGATGCCCATCGAGGACGTGTTCTCGATCGAGGGCCGCGGCACGGTGGTGACGGGCCGCGTGGAGCGCGGGATCGTCAAGGTCGGCGAGGACATCGAGGTGGTCGGCCTGCGTCCGACGGTCAAGACCGTCGTCACGGGCGTCGAGATGTTCCGCAAGCTGCTGGACCAGGGCCAGGCGGGCGACAACATCGGCTGCCTGCTGCGCGGGTTCAAGAAAGAGGACGTCGAGCGCGGCCAGGTGCTGGCCAAGCCCGGGTCCATCACCCCGCACACCAAGTTCAAGGCGGAAGTGTACGTCTTGAGCAAGGAAGAGGGCGGCCGTCACACGCCGTTCTTCAAGGGGTACCGCCCGCAGTTCTACTTCCGCACGACCGACGTGACCGGCGACATCGAGCTGCCGGCGGGCGTGGACATGGTGATGCCGGGCGACAACATCGGTATGAACGTCGCGCTGATCACGCCCATCGCCATGGAGAAGACGATGCGGTTCGCCATCCGCGAGGGCGGCCGGACCGTGGGCGCGGGCCGCGTGACGGAAATCATCGAATAAGACGGACGCAACACGGCGGGGGCCGGGGCGGTACCGCTCGGAGCGGACCGCCCGGGGCGCCCGCGGACGGAGCCCAGCATGCCCAGGGAAATCATCACGCTCGCGTGCACGGAGTGCAAGCAGCGGAATTACACGACGACGCGCAACAAGCGCAAGACGACGGAGCGGGTGGAGTTGAAGAAGTACTGCCGTTTCGAGCGCAAGCACACGCCGCACAAAGAGATCAAGTAGGAAGGATCGAACCGGCAGGCCAGTAGCTCAATTGGCAGAGCATCGGTCTCCAAAACCGAGGGTTGGGGGTTCAAATCCCTCCTGGCCTGCCATTGAACCCGGCGGGAGAACACCGTGAGCAAGATACAGCAGGGGATAACGGCGGCGAGGACGTTCATCGAGGAAGTCCGCACCGAGATGAAGAAGTGCTCGTGGCCGACCCGCTCCGAGTTGTCGGAGTCGACGATGGTGGTGATCGTGTCCGTGGTGCTGCTGGCGATTTTCGTGGGCTTGAGCGACATGGTGCTGATGGGCCTGATGCGCATGGTGATCCGGTAGGCCGGGACCCAGGGGACAGGTGGCGGTCATGGAAAAACAGTGGTTCGTGCTACATACGCTCTCCGGGCAGGAAGCCAAGGTCAAGGAGAACATCGAGCGTCGCATCGTCCAGGAGGAGATGCAGGACTACATCGGTGAGGTTCTGATCCCGACGGAGAAGGTCTCCGAGGTCAAGCAGGGCCGGAAGACGACGACGACGCGGAAGTTCTTCCCCGGCTACGTGCTGGTGAACATGCGCCTGTACGACGAGGAGAAGCGCCTGGTGGACAAGACCTGGTATTTCACCCAGGAGACGCCGGGGCTGATCGGCTTCATCGGCGGGGACCGGCCGGTGCCGCTGCGCCCGCAGGAAGTCGACATCATTTTGAGCCAGATCGAGGAGAAGAAGGAGAAGATCAAGCCCAAGGTGGTCTTCGAGCCGGGCGAGACGGTGAAGATCACCGACGGGCCGTTCCTGAATTTCAGCGGCGTGATCGAAGAGGTGGATCCGGACCGCGGCAAGCTGAAGGTCTCGGTGTCCATCTTCGGCCGGACGGCCCCCGTGGAATTGGAGTACTGGCAGGTGGAGCGGGCCTAGCCTCAACCCGCGCCCCGGCCCCGAGAACACAGAACAGCGAACCCCGAGTCGGACTATGGCAAAGAAAGTCACAGGCATCATCAAGCTGCAGATCCCGGCGGGCCAGGCGAACCCCGCGCCCCCGGTGGGGCCGGCGCTCGGCCAGCAGGGCGTCAACATCATGGAGTTCTGCAAGCAGTTCAACGCGGCCACGCAGAGCCAGGCCGGGCTGATCATCCCCGTGGTGATCACGGTCTACCAGGACAAGTCGTTCACGTTCATCACCAAGAGCCCGCCGGCCTCGACGCTGCTGAAGCGCGCCGCGGGCATCGCCACCGGTTCGGGGCAGCCCAACCGGGACAAGGTCGGCAAGGTGACGAAACAGCAGGTCCTGGAGATCGCCAAGACCAAGCAGAAGGACTTGAACGCGCGCGAGCTGGACCGGGCGGTGAAGATCATCGCGGGCACGGCGCGCAGCATGGGAATCGAGGTGGAGTGATCATGGCCCATCACGGAAAAAAATACCGCGCGGTGCGCGAGAAGCTGGACGCCACGGCCGTCTGGGAGCTGGAGAAGGCCCTGGAGTTCCTGAAGAACAACAAGGCCTCCAAGTTCGACGAGACCGCCGAGCTGGCGATCCGGCTGGGGGTGGACCCCACGAAGTCCGAGCAGATGGTCCGCGGCACGGTGGCGCTGCCGAACGGCACGGGCAAGAAGGTCCGCGTGCTGGTCTTCGCCAAGGGGCCGCCGGCGGACGCCGCGAAGGAAGCGGGCGCGGACGAGGTCGGCTTCGAGGAACTCGTGGCCAAGGTGGCGGGCGGCTACACGGACTTCGACGTGGCCGTGGCGACGCCGGAGGCGATGAAGGAAGTCCGCAAGCTCGGCAAGGTGCTTGGCCCCCGCGGGCTGATGCCCAACCCGAAGACCGGCACGGTCACGGACGACACGGCCGCGGCGGTGAAGGCGTGCAAGGCCGGCCGGGTGGAGTTCCGGATGGACCGCAACGGCAACGTCCTGGTGCCCTTCGGCAAGCTGTCCTTCAGCGTCGAGGCGCTGGCGGCGAACGGCCGGGCGGTGCTGGCGGCGATCAGCGCGGCGCGGCCCGCGACGGCCAAGGGCGTGTTCATCAAGCGGTGCACGGTGAGCTCGACGATGGGCCCCGGGCTGCGACTGGATTTCAAGGAAGCGGCGGCCTGACGCGCGCCGCGTGAAGGAGTCTACCGATGAGACCGGAAAAGGTAACCATCGTTGAGGAGTTGCGGGGCAAGCTGCAGAAGGCCCTGTACGTCATCCTCGCCGACTATCGGGGCATGAGCGTCGCCCGGACCGAGACCCTCCGCCGGCAGCTGCGCGGCGTGGGGGCCGAGGCCCAGGTGGTGCCCAACCGCCTCTTCAAGATCGCGGGCAAGGACCTGACCCCGCCGGGCTTCGACCAGGGGCTGGTCGGTCCCTCCCTGATGGTCTGGGGGCAGGGCGACATCTCGCAGGCCGCGAAGGTGCTGCGCACCTTCATCAAGGAAAACGAGATGCCGGCGATCAAGCTGGGCGCGCTCCAGGGCGCCCTGCTCTCGAAGGCGGACGTGGACGCGATCGCGCTGCTGCCGCCGCGCGAGGCGCTGCTGGCCCAGCTGGTCGGCCTCCTGGCCGCCCCGATGCAGCGGCTGGTCGGCGTGCTGCAGGCCAAGACGGCGAGCATTTTGTATGTGCTGAAGGCCATACAGGACAAGAAGGAAAAGGCATAACAACCCCACGGATATAAGGAGAACGAACATGTCAGAACAGGCAACCGAGCAAGCGAAGGAGACGGGCGTGAAACTGGAAGGCAAGGCGGAGGAGTTCGCGAAGTGGATCGAGGGTATCACGGTCCTCGAGCTGTCCCAGCTCGTGAAGGGGCTGGAGGAGCGCCTGGGCGTGTCGGCGGCGGCCCCCGTGGCCGTGGCGGCGGGCCCGGCGGCGGGCGCCGCGGCGGCCCCGGCGGAAGAGAAGACGGAGTTCACCGTGGTGCTGGCCGGCGCCGGCACGAACAAGATCGCCGTCATCAAGGAAGTCCGCGCCCTCACGTCCCTCGGCCTGAAGGAAGCCAAGGACCTGGTGGAAGGCGCGCCGAAGCCGGTCAAGGAAGGCGCGACCAAGGAAGAGGCGGACAAGATCAAGGCCCAGCTGGAAGCGGCCGGCGCCAAGGTGGAAATCAAGTAGTCGCGTTCGCGTTGTTTTCCCCCTTGTAGGGGCCCGTCCGCGGGGGCGGGCCCGTGGCGCACGGTGTCGGAAGGTGTGGCATGGCTGAACGAATAAAATACGGCAAGCTGGCCAGCGTGATCGATCTCCCGGATCTGATCGAGATCCAGACGAATTCGTACCGGGACTTCCTCCAGAAGGACGTCCCGCCGACCCGCCGCAAGCTCGTGGGCTTGCAGGCGGTGTTCAAGGAGGTCTTCCCGATCGAGAGCTACGACGGGCAGATCGCCATCGAGTTCGTGAAGTACGAGATCGCCGATCCGAAGACGTCCCCCCTGGAATGTCTGCGGGAGGGGGTGTCGTATTCCGCGCCCCTCTACGTGACGTTCCGCCTCCGCGAGAACAAGGAGATGCGGGAGGAAGACGTCTACATGGGCGAGGTCCCGCTGATCACCGAGCCCGGCACGTTCATCATCAACGGCGCCGAGCGCGTGGTCGTCAGCCAGTTGCACCGGTCGCCGGGGATCTGCTTCGAGCAGACGATCCACCCGAACGGCTCGGTGCTCTACTCGTTCCGCATCATCCCGGACCGCGGCTCGTGGATCGAGGTGCAGTTCGACACCTCGGACCTGCTGCAGATCTACCTCGACCGCAAGAAGCGGCGCCGCAAGTTCCTGGCCACGACGTTCCTGCGCGCCCTGGGCTACGGCACCGACGACGAGTTGCTCGGCCTGTTCTACACCTTCGAAAAGCTGTCCCTCAAGGAGATGCCCGACGAGGCCGCGCTCGCGAACCGCGTCGTGCACGACGACGTCATCGACGCGGACTCGAAGACCATCCTCGCCCGGCGCTACGAGCCGGTGACCAAGGACCTGGTCCGCCAGATGAAGGCCGCCGGGTTCACGAGCGTGGACGTGGTGGACGTGTCCTGGGACGAGGGCGTCTTCCTCAAGAGCGTGCAGAAGGACGGCACGCGCTCCAACGAGGACGCGCTGAAGGACATCTACCACAAGCTGCGCCCCGGCGACCCCCCGACCGTGTCCAACGCCCGCCAGCTCATCAAGCGCATCTTCTTCGACCCGCGCCGGTACGACCTGGGCCGCGTGGGGCGGTACAAGATGCAGCAGAAGCTCGGCATGGACAAGGACCGCGACTCGCGCATCCTGGAGAAGGAAGACCTCCTCGCCGCGATCCGCTACCTCATCAACCTGAAGAAGGGCGAGGGGACGGTGGACGACATCGACCACCTCGGCAGCCGGCGCGTCCGGACCGTGGGCGAGTTGATCGAGAACCAGTGCCGCCTGGGCCTGGCCCGCACCGAGCGGCTGGTCCGCGAGCGCATGACGATCTTCGACACGCAGACCGAGAAGCTGACGCCGCAGAAGCTGATCAACCCGAAGGCCCTGGCCGCGGTGATCCGCGATTTCTTCGGGCGCAGCCAGCTCTCGCAGTTCATGGACCAGACCAACCCGCTGGCCGAGATGACCCACAAGCGGCGCTTGAGCGCCCTCGGGCCGGGCGGCTTGAGCCGCGAGCGCGCGGGCTTCGAGGTCCGCGACGTGCATTCGAGCCACTACGGGCGTATCTGCCCGATCGAGACGCCGGAAGGGCCGAACATCGGCCTGATCTCGTCCTTGAGCATGTACGCCCGGGTGAACGAGTTCGGGTTCATTGAGAGCCCCTACCGCAAGGTCGTCAGCGGCCGGGTCACCGACCAGGTGGAGTACCTGACGGCGGACCAGGAGGAGACGTTCATCATCGCCCAGGCCAACGCGGCGCTGGACGACCGGGGCCGCTTCACGGCGGAGTCCGTGTCGGTGCGCTACCGGGGGGAGTTCATCGAGGTGCCGCCGGAGAAGATCCATTACATGGACGTTTCGCCGAAGCAGCTCGTCAGCGTGGCGGCGGGCCTGATCCCGTTCCTGGAGCACGACGACGCCAACCGCGCGCTGATGGGCTCCAACATGCAGCGCCAGGCGGTCCCGCTGCTGGTCACCGAGCGGCCCTACGTGGCCACGGGGATCGAGGAGCGCGTGGCGCGCGACTCGCGCGTCATGCTGCTGGCGACCGAGCGCGGCAAGGTGGCGTACGTCTCCGCGGAGAAGATCGTCGTCTCGAAGGACGGCGAGATGCCCACGCGCAAGACCCCGAAGGACGAATACCAGGAGTACGGCCTGCGCAAGTTCATGCGGTCCAACGCCGGGACCTGCGTCAACCAGAAGCCGATCGTCGAGATCGGGCAGGTGGTCAAGAAGGGCGACGTGCTGGCGGACGGGCCGGGGACGGCCCAGGGCGAACTGGCCCTGGGGCGCAACGTCCTGGTCGGGTTCATGCCGTGGTGCGGCTACAATTTCGAGGACGCCATCCTGATCAGCGAGAAGCTGGTCCGCGAGGACGTCTTCACCTCGATCCACATCGAGGAGTTCGAGTGCGGGGCGCGCGACACCAAGCTCGGGCCCGAGGAAATCACGCGCGACATCCCGAACGTGGGCGAGGAGGCGCTGAAGAACCTCGGCCACGACGGCGTGGTGCGCGTCGGCGCCGAGGTCAAGCCGGGCGACATCCTGGTCGGCAAGATCACGCCCAAGAGCGAGACCGAGCTGGCCCCGGAGGAGCGCCTGCTGCGCGCCATCTTCGGCGAGAAGGCCGCGGACGTGCGCGACACGTCGCTGACCGTCCCGAGCGGCACCTACGGCATCGTCATGGACGTCAAGGTCTCGGCCCGCAAGGAGATCCAGCGGACCAAGCTTACGCCCGGCGAGCGCCGCAAGCAGATGAAGGGCATCCAGGAGGAGTATAAGGAGAAGAAGCAGCAGCTGACCGAGGACCTGACCGAGGCCTTGAGCAACATCCTCCTGGGCGAGAAGATCCCGCTCGACGTCGTGAACATGGAGACCGGGGAGGTCATCATCCCGGCCAACCGGAAGATCACCAAGACGCTGCTGCGCAAGCTGGCGGCGGCGAGCCAGCACATCGAGATCGACCCGAGCCCGATCCAGCAGAAGATCCAGAGCATCATCAACGAGTTCAGCCACAAGTTCTCCGACCTCGAGCTGGAGCAGGAGCGGGCGCAGGACCGGCTGGAGAGCGGGGACGACCTGGACGCGGGGATCATCAAGCAGGTCAAGGTCTACGTGGCCAGCAAGAAGAAGCTGTCCGTGGGCGACAAGATGGCCGGCCGGCACGGCAACAAGGGCGTGATCGCCCGGATCGTGCCCGAGGAGGACATGCCGTTCCTGCCGGACGGGACGCCCGTGGAGATCGTGCTCAACCCGCTGGGCGTGCCCTCCCGCATGAACGTGGGGCAGGTGCTCGAGACGCACCTCGCGCGGGCCTGCCAGCTTCTCGGCTACCACGTCGAGACCCCGGTCTTCGACGGCGTGCCCGAGAAGCGCGTCCGCGAGATGCTCAACGAGGCGGGGTTGCCGACCGACGGCAAGACCGTGCTCTACGACGGCCGGACCGGCGAGCCCTTCGACCAGCGCGTCGTGGTCGGCAACATCTACATGATGAAGCTGCACCATCTCGTGAGCGACAAGATCCACGCCCGCGCGGTCGGCCCGTACTCGCTGGTCACCCAGCAGCCGCTGGGCGGCAAGGCGCAGTACGGCGGCCAGCGCTTCGGCGAAATGGAAGTCTGGGCGATGGAGGCCTACGGCGCCGCCTACGCGCTGCAGGAGCTGCTGACGGTCAAGAGCGATGACGTGCTCGGCCGGACGCGGATCTACGAGTCCATCGTCAAGGGCGAGAACACCCTCGAGGCGGGGATGCCGGAGTCCTTTAACG
Source organism: Kiritimatiellia bacterium (assembly GCA_018001225.1). Taxonomy (NCBI): domain Bacteria; kingdom Pseudomonadati; phylum Kiritimatiellota; class Kiritimatiellia; species Kiritimatiellia bacterium. Next base: position 26,223 of record JAGNIJ010000023.1, read on the forward strand.
TGTTGATGAAGGAAATGCAGAGTCTGGTGCTCGACGTGCGGGTCCAGCGGAAGCAGGAGTAGCGAATGCGCGACGAGCAAAGGAGTCCCATGGTTCAGAACACGAACATCGGCGGCCTGCTGGGGCCGGAGACGTCCACCGGGTTTGACTTCGCCACGATTCACCTGGCCTCCCCCGAGGTCATCCGCTCCTGGAGCAAGGGCGAGGTGAAGAACCCGGAGACCATCAACTACCGCACCTTCAAGCCCGAGAAGGGCGGCCTGTTTTGCGAGCGCATCTTCGGGCCCAGCAAGGACTGGGAGTGCAGCTGCGGCAAGTTCAAGCGGATCAAGCACAAGGGCGTGATCTGCGACCGCTGCGGCGTCGAAGTCGCCCAGGCGCGCGTGCGCCGCGAACGGATGGGGCACATCGAGCTGGCCGTGCCCGTCTCGCACATCTGGTTCTTCAAATGCACGCCGAGCCGCATGGGCCTGGTGCTGGACATCACGGGCCGCGAGCTGGAGCGCGTGCTCTACTACGAGGACTACATCGTGGTGGACCCCGGCAACACCCCGCTCAAGGAAAAGCAGCTGTTGAGCGAGATGGAGTACCGCGAGGCCCAGGACAAGTACGGCGACGCGTTCGTCGCCAAGATGGGCGCCGAGGGTATCCGCGACCTGATGAAGCGCCTGGACCTCGACGAGGCCCTGGACGCGCTCGACGCCGAGATGGAAGGCACCCGCAGCAAGCAGACCCGCAAGAAGCTGACCAAGCGGATGAAGGTCCTCGAGGCCTTCCGCGCCAACCATACGCGGCCCGAGTGGATGATCCTGGAAGTCCTGCCCGTGATCCCGCCGGACCTGCGGCCGCTGGTTCCGCTGGAAGGCGGCCGCTTCGCGACCTCGGACCTCAACGATCTCTACCGCCGCGTGATCAACCGCAACAACCGGTTGAAGAACCTGCTCCAGCTCAAGACGCCGGACGTCATCATTCGGAACGAGAAGCGCATGCTGCAGGAGGCCGTGGACGCCCTGTTTGACAACGGCCGGCACGGCCGCGCCGTTACCGGCGCGGGCAACCGCCCCCTGAAGTCGCTCTCCGACATGCTCCGCGGCAAGCAGGGCCGGTTCCGCCAGAACCTGCTCGGCAAGCGCGTGGACTATTCCGGCCGCTCGGTGATCGTCATCGGCCCCGAGCTCGGTCTGCACCAGTGCGGCCTGCCGAAGAAAATGGCGCTGGTGTTGTTCGAGCCGTTCATCATCCGCCGCCTGAAGGAGATGAACGTCGTCCACACGGTCCGCAGCGCCAAGAAGATGATCGAGCGCGAGGTGGACCAGGTGTGGGACATCCTGGACGAGGTGACGCGCGGGCACACGGTCATGCTGAACCGCGCCCCGACGCTGCACCGGCTGTCCATCCAGTCCTTCGAGCCCGTCCTGATCGAGGGCGAGGCCATCCGCATCCATCCGCTGGTCTGCACCGCCTACAACGCCGACTTTGACGGCGACCAGATGGCCGTGCACGTCCCGCTCTCCGTCGAGGCGCAGCTCGAGTCGCGCCTGCTCATGCTGGCGCCGAACAACATCTTCTCGCCGTCCAGCGGAAAGCCGATCACGACGCCGACCCAGGACATCACGCTGGGCTGCTACTACCTGACGATCGAGTCGCAGCAGGACCGCCTGCGCGCCCGCCGCGCCGCGCCGACCGGCGAGGTCGAGCACCTGCCCCTGTTCAACGACGTCATGGAAGTGCACACGGCCTACGACGAGAAGGCCGTGCGGATCCACGACCGCATCCGTTTCCGGAACCCGGACTGCCGCCGCGAGACGCGCTACGGCAACGCGAAGGTCTCGGTCATCACGACCACCGTCGGCCGCGTGTTCTTCAACGAGGTCTGGCCGGAATCGCTGGGCTTCTATAACAACCCGGTCGGCAAGAAGCGCCTGGAGGAGCTCATCTGGCGCTGCTACCAGATCGCCGGCCACGAGGAGACCGTCCGGGTGCTGGACCGCCTGAAGGCCCTCGGCTTCGAGCACGCGACGCTCGCGGGCATTTCCATCGGAATGGAAGACATGATCGTGCCGAAGGAGAAGGCGCAGATCGTGGAGGGCGCGCACCGGCAGATCGCGGAAGTCGAGGTGCAGTACCGCAAGGGCGTCATTACCGACGGCGAGCGCTATAACAAGATCGTCGACATCTGGACCCACGCCACGGACGAGACGTCCGCGGCCATGTTCCGCGCCATCGAGTTCAACGAGGGCCGCAACGACGTGAACCCGCTGTTCATGATGGTGGACTCCGGCGCGCGCGGCAACCGCCAGCAGATCCGCCAGCTCGCCGGCATGCGCGGCCTGATGGCCAAGCCCTCCGGCGAAATCATGGAGCAGCCCATTCTGTCCAACTTCCGCGAGGGGTTGAGCGTGCTGGAGTACTTCATCAGCACGCACGGCGCGCGCAAGGGCCTGGCCGACACCGCCCTGAAGACCGCCGACTCGGGCTACATGACCCGCAAGCTGGTGGACGTGGCGCAGGACATGATCATCGTCGAGCAGGACTGCAACACGCTCAACGGCATCGAGGTCACCTCGATTTACGAGGGCGACGAGGAACTCGTGCCGATGGCCGCCCGCATCCTCGGCCGGACGGCCGTGGACGACGTGCGCGACCCGCGCAACGGCGAGATCGTCGTGGCCGCGGGGCAGGAGATCGACGAGCGCGCGGTCGAGATCATCGGCCAGGCGGGCCTGGAGAAGATCAAGATCCGCAGCCTGCTGACCTGCGAGTCGCGGCAGGGCATCTGCGCCCGCTGCTACGGCCGCAACCTGGCCACCGGCCGGTCCATCGCGCTCGGCGAGGCCGCCGGCATCATCGCCGCGCAGTCGATCGGCGAGCCCGGCACGCAGCTGACGATGCGGACCTTCCACATCGGCGGCAGCGCGAGCTCGGTGTTCAAGCAGCCCCAGTTGATCGCGAAGCACGACGGCGTGATCCGCTACAACGACCTGCGCACGGTGCAGGCGCTGGACGGCAGCTTCATCGTGCTCAACAAGAACGGCGCGGTCAGCGTCTACAACCACGAGGGCCGCGAGTTGGAGCGCTACAACGCCGTCATCGGCGCCGTCATCGCCGTCGCGGACGGCGGGTCCGTGAAGAAGGGCCAGAGCTTCGTCAAGTGGGACCCCTACAGCGTGCCCATCCTGTCCGAGCAGACGGGCACCGTGGACTTCCACGATTTCATCGACGGCGTCACCGTGCGCCGCGAGATGGACGAGTCCACGAAGCTCGAGGGCACCGTGGTCATGGAGCACAAGGAAGACCTCCACCCGCAGCTCGTGCTGCGCGACCCGGACAACCGGGAGAAGGTCTTGAGCTACTACTCCATCCCGTCGGGCGCGCACGTGATGGTCAAGAAGGGCGACAAGGTCGTCGCCGGCGCCATGCTGGCCAAGACGCCCCGGAAGGTCGTCCGCACCAAGGACATCACCGGCGGCCTGCCGCGCGTGGCCGAGCTGTTCGAGGCGCGCCGCCCGAAGGACGCCGCCGAGATCGCCAAGATCGACGGGCTGGTCGAGTTCGCGGGCATGGTCCGCGGCCGCCGCAAGCTGATCGTGCGCGACCCGGCGACGGGCGACCAGGAGGAGCACCTGATCCCGATGGGCAAGCACGTCGTGGTCTTCCAGGGCGACCACGTCCGGAAGGGGCAGCAGTTGACGGAAGGTCCCGTGGTCCCGCAGGAGGTGCTCGAGGTCTGCGGCCCGCAGGAGCTCCAGGAATACCTCGTCAACGAGGTCCAGGAGGTCTACCGGCTGCAGGGCGTCGAGATCAACGACAAGCACATCGAGATCATCGTCCGCCAGATGCTGCGCAAGGTGCGCATCACCGAGCCGGGCGACACCGATTTCCTCTGGGGCGAGCAGGTGGAGAAGCACCTCTTCCAGGAGGTCAACCAGAAGGCCGTGGCCGAGGGCAAGCGCCCGGCGGAAGCGTCGCCGGTGCTGTTGGGCATCACCAAGGCCTCGCTCGAGACCGAGAGCTTCATCTCCGCCGCGTCGTTCCAGGACACGACCCGGGTCCTGACGGATGCCGCGACGCTGGGCCGCGTGGACGCGCTCCGCGGGTTCAAGGAGAACGTGATCATGGGCCACGTCATCCCCGCGGGCACGGGCTTCGGGATGTACCGGCAGCTCAAGCTGGTGCCGCTCGGCGAGCCGATCTCGGTGGAGGAGTGGCGGGGCGAGGATATTTTTGGGCCCAAGAAAACGCCGGAGACGACGAACGCGACATGATTCAGTTGTCAGGCGCGCGCGCGTCTGCTATCGTGCCGCGCTCGTGTCCACGGACCAATAAGGAAACGGAAGTATGCCGACGATCAACCAGTTGGTGAAGAAAGGGCGGCGGCCCCCGAAGTTCAAAAGCAAGTCGCCGGCCCTGCGGGAATGCCCGCAGCGCCGCGGGGTCTGCCTGCTCGTGAAGACCATGACGCCCAAGAAGCCGAACTCCGCGCTGCGCAAGGTCGCCCGCGTGCGCCTGACCAACGGCGAGGAAGTCACGGCGTACATCCCGGGCGTCGGGCACAATCTGCAGGAGCACAGCATGGTCCTGGTGCGCGGCGGCCGCGTGAAGGACCTGCCGGGCGTCCGGTACCATATCATCCGGGGCACGCTGGATTGTCTCGGCGTGGACACCCGCCGGCGCGGCCGTTCCAAGTACGGCGCCAAGACACCTAAACAGTAGGGGACGACACCATGGCCAGAAGGCGAAGGGCACAAAAACGCAAGACGCTGCCGGATCCCCGGTATCGCAGCCTCCTCGTGGCGACGGTCATCAACAGCCTGATGGAGCGGGGCAAGCGGTCCACCGCGGAGCGGATCGTCTATGACGCGCTGGAGCAGATCCGCGCGGCCGGCAACGAGGACCCGCTGGCGGTCTTCACGCAGGCGATCGACAACGTCAAGCCGCGGCTCGAGGTCAAGTCCCGCCGCGTCGGCGGCGCGACCTACCAGGTCCCGGTCGAGGTCGCCGCGGACCGGCAGGTCAGCCTGGCCCTCCGCTGGATCATCGATTTCTCGAAGGGGCGAAAGGGCGTCGCGATGAACCGCGCGCTGGCCCTCGAGGTGCTCGAGGCGTTCAAGAACCAGGGCAACGCGATCAAGAAGCGCGACGACACGCACAAGATGGCGCAGGCGAACAAGGCCTTTGCGCACTATCGCTGGTAGAAACGGATCGGCAACAAGTTCATGGGCACCGTGGTCGAACAGTCCAGAGAGCGGAAGGAGCAGCAGGCCGGGCGCGAGGCGCCGGGCCGCCGCCGCTCCCTGCCGCTGCTCCGCAATATCGGCATCATCGCCCATATCGACGCGGGCAAGACCACGGTCACCGAGCGCATGCTCTACTACACCGGCCGCGTCTACAAGATGGGCGAGGTGCACGAGGGCACGGCGACGATGGACTGGATGATCCAGGAGCAGGAGCGCGGGATCACCATCACCAGCGCCGCAACGACCTGTTTCTGGCGAGACCACCAGGTCAACATCCTCGACACGCCGGGCCACATCGACTTCACGGTCGAGGTGCAGCGTTCGCTGCGGGTGCTCGACGGCGCCATCGGCGTCTTCTGCGGCGTCGGCGGCGTCCAGCCCCAGTCCGAGACCGTTTGGCACCAGGCCCAGAAGTTCGGCGTGCCCCGGCTCGCCTTCGTCAACAAGCTTGACCGCGCGGGCGCCGATTTCGACGCCGTGGTGCGCCAGATGCGCGAGCGCCTGGCCGCGCCCGCCGTCCCGGTGCAGATCCCCTGGGGCCGCGAGGAGTCGTTCCGCGGGCTCGTGGACCTGCTCCGCATGCGCGCGCTGGACTTCGACGCCGATTCCCTCGGCGCCCGGGTCGTCGAGTGCGACATCCCGGCCGAACTGGCCGCCGCCGCCGAGAAGGCGCGCCTGGCCCTCGTCGAGGCCGTCGCCGACAAGGACGAGGAGGTCATGCGGGCGTTCATGGAGAACATGGACGTCCCCGCGGAGACGCTCCGCGCCGGCCTCCGCCGCGCGACCCTGGCGGGCGCGCTGGTCCCCGTCCTGGGCGGCGCCGCCCTCCGCAACCGTGGCATCCAGCCCCTGCTCGACGCCGTCGTGGACTACCTGCCTTCCCCGCTCGATGTGCCCGCCGTCCAGGGGCACCATCCGCGCTCGAACGAGGCCGAGACCCGCGAGACCAGCGACCTGGTGCCCTTGAGCGCCCTGGCCTTCAAGATCGCCACCGACCCGTACGTCGGCCGGCTGGCCTTCGTGCGCGTGTACTCGGGGCTGCTCAAGAAGGGCCAGAACGTCTTCAACCCGCGCACCCGCACCCGCGAGCGGCTCGGGCGGCTCGTCCTGCTGCACGCCAACCACCGCGAGGACGTGGAGGCGCTGTACGCCGGCGAGATCGGCGGCGTCGCGGCGATCAAGCAGATCACGACGGGCGACACCCTCTGCGCCGAGCAGAAACCGATCGCCCTCGAGCGCATCGAGTTCCCGGAGCCCGTCATGGCCATGGCCATCGAGCCCCGCACGGCGGCCGACCGCGCGAAGCTGGCGGAGACCCTGGCCTCGCTGTCCGAGGAAGACCCGACGTTCAAGGTCGCGACGGACGCGGAGACCGGTCAGACGATCATCAAGGGCATGGGCGAACTGCACCTCGAGATCATCCGCGACCGGATGCTCCGCGAATTCAAGGTGCAGGCCAACGCCGGCAAGCCGATGGTCGCGTACCGCGAGACCATCCGGGCGGCCGCCCGCGCGGAGCAGTTGTTCCAGCGCGAGATCGGCGGGCACGGCCAGTACGGGCACGTGGTCATCGAGCTCGAGCCGCGCGAGCGGGCGTCGGGCAACGAGATTGAATTCGAAGTTTCCGCCAACGACATCCCGAACTCGTTCCGCGAGGCGGTGGAGCAGGGGCTGCAAGACGGCCTCCTGACGGGCGTCGTGGGCAACTACCCGCTGACGGACGTGCGCGTCCGCGTGGTGGGCGGCAGTTTCCATCCCGTGGATTCCAGCGAAGTCGGCTACCGGACGGCGTCGGTCCTTGCGCTGCGCGAGGCCGCGCTGCAGGCCCAGCCGACCCTGTTGGAGCCCATCATGAAAATGGAGATCATCACCCCCGAGGAATTCCTCGGCGACGTGCTCGGCGACGTCAACAGCCGGCGCGGGCAGGTGCGGGAGATGGAGGCGCGGGAGGGCGTGCAGATCGTCCGCGCCGAAGTGCCGCTGGCGGAGCTGTTCGGGTACACCACGTCGCTGCGTTCGCTTTCCAAGGGACGCGCCAGCTGCTCGATGGAGCCTTATCAATTCGAGACCGTTCCGGATTCGCTGCAGAAAAGTATCTTAAACCGGTGAGACAAGCATGAGCGGACAACGCATACGCATACGACTCAAGGGATTCGACCACAGGGTGCTGGACCAGTCCGCGGGGGACATCGTCGAGACCGCCAAGCGCACGGGCGCGCGGGTGGCCGGCCCGATTCCCCTGCCGACGCGCATCGAGCGCTACAGTGTAAACCGCAGCCCCCACGCGGATAAGAAATCCATGGAGCAGTTCGAGATCCGGACTCACAAGCGGCTGCTGGACATCATCGACCCGACGGCCCGGACGGTGGACGAGCTGAAGAAGCTCAACCTCCCGGCCGGCGTGGACATCACCATCAAGATTTGAGAACGACCATGCAAGGCTTACTCGCCAGAAAAATCGGAATGACCGAAATCTTCGACGACCAGGGCGCCCAGGTGCCCGTGACCGTGCTCCAGGTGGGGCCCTGCGTCGTGGTGCAGCGCAAGACGAAGGCCAAGGACGGCTACGAGGCCGTGCAGATGGGATTCGAGAAGAAGAAGGAATCCCGCCTGACGAAGCCCGAGCTGGGGCATTTCAAGAAGGCCGGCCAGGAGCCGAGCGGCGTGCTGCGGGAGTTCCCGCTGGACGAGGGCGAGGACCTTGCGCCCGGCGCCTCGCTGACGGTCTCGATCTTCGACGGCGTGTCCCACGTGGACGTCGAGGGGATGTCGAAGGGCAAGGGGTTCCAGGGCGTCGTGCGGCGGCACAGCATGGTCGGCGGCGGCGCGGCGCACGGGTCCATGATGCACCGGCGCAGCGGCGCCATCGGCAACCGCACCTGGCCCGCCCGTATTTTCAAGAACAAGCGCATGCCCGGCCACATGGGCCACGTGCAGGTGACCGTGCAGAACCTCAAGGTCGTGCAGGTGCGGCCGGAAGACCACGCGTTGCTCGTGCGCGGCGCGGTGCCCGGCCCCGCGGGGGCCCTGCTGGTCGTGCGCAAGGCCGTCAAGGGCGCGGTGCTCGCGGCCAAGGCGGCGAAGGCGGCGGAAAAGGCGGAAAAGGCGGCTAAGAAATCATGAGTAAACTACCTCTTTACACCATGAAGGGGGAGCGGGTGGGCGAGGTCAGCCTGTCCGACGAGGCGCTCCCGAAAGGCAAGGGCGGCCAGGCCGTCCACGACGCGGTGACGGCGCATTTGGCGGCGCGCCGGGCCGGCACAGCCTCCACGAAGAAGCGCGGCGAGGTCGCCGGCGGCGGCGCCAAGCCCTACAAGCAGAAGGGCACCGGCCGCGCCCGCGCGGGCTCGATCCGGTCTCCCATCTGGCGCGGTGGCGGCATCGTGTTCGGTCCGCACCCGCGGGACTTCTCCCGGAAGCTGCCCCGGAAGGCCGCGCAGCTCGCGTTCTGCCGGGCCGTGGCCGAGAAGGCCGCGGCCGGGCAGGTCGCGGTCCTGGAGCGTATCGAACTGCCCGAGCCGAAGACGCGCCACGTGCAGGCGATGCTCGACGCGCTGAAGGCGAAACGGGGCGCCCTGCTGGTGCTCGACGCCGCGGACGCCAGCGTGATCCGCGCCGCCCGCAACATCGAGGGCGTGGGCGTGACCACCGCCGCCTCGCTGCACACCTACGAGGTCCTGGCGGCCCCCCTGCTGGTGGTCTCCCGCGCCGCCCTGGAGCTGATCGATCAACGGATGCAGAAACGGCTGGGAGACGCGTCATGAAGGACCCGCGCACGATCGTCCGGAAGGTGCTGCTGACGGAGAAGGGCACCGCCATGAAGGAGAAGGACAACCGGTACCTTTTCGAGGTGAGCCGGGACGCGAACAAGATCGAGATCCGCCAGGCGGTGGAGAAGCTCTTCAAGGTCAAGGTCACCCGGGTGAACACCCTGAACCGATCCGGCAAGCAGAAGCGGCTGCGCACGATGAAGTACGGCTGGACCGCCGACTCCAAGCGCGCGGTCGTGGCGCTCCGCGAGGGCGACAAGATCGAATTCACGTGAAAGGATTGATCCCATGGCTCTGAAATCCCACAAACCGGTCACGCCCAGCGAGCGATTCACGTCGCTGTTGAGCCGCGACGACCTGGCCAAGAAGCGGCCGGAGAAATCCCTGCGCTCCTTCCGCAAGTCGAGCGCGGGGCGCAACAGCCACGGCCGGGTCACGATCCGGCACCGCGGCGGCGGGCACAAGCGGTTCCTGCGGAACGTGGATTTCCTGCGCGACAAGGCCGGCATCCCGGCCAAGGTCGTGGCGATCGAGTACGACCCCAACCGGTCCGCCCGCATCGCCCTGCTGCACTACAAGGACGGCGAGAAGCGCTACATCCTGGCGCCGCTCGGCCTGGCCGTCGGCCGCACGGTGGTCTCGGGGCCGGGCGCCGAGCCCCTCGACGGCAACGCCCTGCCGCTGATCGAAATCCCGCTCGGCGTGCCCGTGCATTGCATCGAGATGGTCCCCGGCCGCGGCGCGCAACTGGTGCGCGGGGCGGGCATGGCGGCCCAGATCATGGCCCGCGAAGGCGAGTATGCCCATATCCGTCTCCCTTCCGGCGAGATTCGGAAGATCCCGATCCGCTGCATGGCGACCATCGGGCAGGTCGGCAACCTGGACCACGAGAGCGTTTCGCTGGGCAAGGCCGGCCGCAAGCGCTGGAAGGGCATCCGCCCGACCGTGCGCGGCGTGGCGATGAACCCGGTGGACCACCCGATGGGCGGCGGCGAGGGCCGGACCTCCGGCGGCGGGCATCCCGTCACGCCGTGGGGCGAGTTGACCAAGGGCAAGAAGACCCGGAACCCCCGGCGCGTGTCGAGCCGGATGATCCTCAAGCGGAGGAAATAAGCATGTCGCGATCCCTGAAAAAAGGGCCGTTCGTGGAGCCCCGGCTGCTGAAGAAGGTGGACCTGCTGAACCGGTCCGGCGCGAAGACGCCGATCAAGACCTGGTCGCGCCGCTCGATGATCATGCCGGAGTTCCTGGGGCATACGTTTGCCGTGCACAACGGCAAGACGTTCGTGAACGTTTTCGTGACGGAAAACATGGTCGGTCACCGCCTGGGCGAGTTTTCGCCCACGCGGATATTCCGTAAACACGGCGCGGCCACCGACAAGACCGTGGCGCTGAAGTAGGCGAGGCGCACCCTGGAGGGTCAGGCCAGAGGGCCGGGCCGGGACGCCGGGCCGTGGATCGCGGGCGGACTGCTGATCGCGGCGCTGGCCGGGGCGAGCGGATGGTGGGTGGGGCGGTGCGGAAGTTGTTCTTTGAGTACGAAAAAGGCGGTGCCGGCCCGAAGGCCCCGCCCCGCGGCCACGAGCGCCGCGGAAACCGTGGAAAGCCGCGAGGCCCGGCTGGCGGCCCTCGCGCTGGCCGAGCAGAACGAGTCCTTGCGCCGCGAGGCGGCGACGCTCGAGCAGCAGGTGGGCCGGCTGGCGGAGGCGCTGGCGGCGGTGCGGATCGAGGCGGATGGGTACCGCGCCCGGCTGGACCAGGTCGGGTTCCCGGCGGAGCCGCCGGCGGCCGGCGACCTGGCGGGCGAGTGGAAGGTCCTGAAGGCCGACCCGGAACTCCGGATGGTGATCCTGGACGGGGGCGCGCAGCGCGGGCTGCGGAACGGGATGCGGATGTACGTGTTGCGGGACGACCGGCCGGTGGCCCGGCTGGTCGTCGTGGATGCCCGGGCCGGGGTGGCCGGGGCGGTGGTGGAAGAGAGGCGGGACCGTACGGAGCCCGCCGCGGGCGACCGGGTGATCCCGGCGCGGCCCGGAATGAGCTTGAGGTGAGATGCCATGGATATTGTAGCTAAAACGAGATACGCGAGGATCAGCGCGAGCAAGGCGGCGGATCTGGCGCGGGCCGTCCGCGGCCAGCCCGTGGACCGGGCGGTCCGGACGCTGGCGGGCAGCCAGCGCAAGGGCGCGGTCCTCATGCTGAAAACGCTGAAAGCGGCCATCGCGAACGCCCAGAACAACGCGAAGCTGGACGCGACGAAGCTGTTCGTCCGCGACGCGGCGGTGGAGCAGGGGCCCGCCATGAAGCGGTTCTGGCCCCGCTCGCGAGGCATGGTCAGCCCGGTGTTGCGGAGAATGAGTCACATCAGGATTGTATTGACGGACGAAAATCCGTCGGCAAAATAACGCGGCTTTTGCTGGAAAGGAGACCGGTCTTGGGTCAGAAAGTAAATCCTATCGGGTTCAGGGTAAGCGTCAACAAGGACTGGCGCTCGAGGTGGTATGCCGAGAAGCGCCAGTTCGGCGACCTGCTGCACGAGGATCTTCTGATCCGCGAGCTGGTCAAAAAGAAACTGAAGGACGCCGCCGTGCCGGAGGTGCTGATCGAGCGCTACGCCAACCGCGCGCGCATCACCATCTACACGGCGCGGCCGGGCATCGTCATCGGGCGCAAGGGCGAGGCGATCGAGCAGGTGCGGGCGGCGATCGCGGACGCGACGAAGAAGGAGATCTACGTCGAGATCCGCGAGGTCAAGAGCCCGGACACGAACGCGCAGCTGGTGGCCGAGAACATCGCGCTGCAGCTGGAGCGCCGGGTGTCGTTCCGCCGCGCGCTGAAGCGGGCCGTGCAGATGGCGATCGAGCTGGGCGTGCTGGGGATCAAGGTGCACGTCAGCGGCCGCCTGGGCGGGGCCGAGCTGGCGCGGCGCGAGTGGTACAAGGAGGGCAAGGTGCCCCTCCACACGCTGCGCGCGAACGTCCAGTACGGGTTCGCCGAGGCGCACACGGTGACGGGCAAGATCGGCTGCAAGGTCTGGATCTGCAAGAAGGAAGAGGAAGAGACGGTGAAGGAGAAGACCCATGCCGCTTATGCCTAAAAGGGTGAAGTACCGCAAGGCGCAGCGCGGCAACCGCTCCGGGTTCGCGCAGTCCGGGAACACGCTGGAGTTCGGCGAGTACGGGCTCAAGGCCCTGGAGCGGGCGTGGGTGACGGCGATCCAGCTGGAGGCCTGCCGCGTGGCGATCAACCGCGAGCTGAAGCGCCGCGGCAAGATGTGGATCCGCGTCTTTCCGGACAAGCCGATCTCGAAGAAGCCCCTGGAAGTCCGCATGGGCAAGGGCAAGGCGGCCGTGGACAAGTGGGTCGCCGTGATCAAGCCGGGCCGGGTGCTGTTCGAGGTGGACGGCATCACGGAGGAGCAGGCCCGGGAGGCGCTGCGGCTGGCCGCCACGAAGCTCCCCATTTACACGCAGTTTATCCGGCGCGGCCGGTAACGCCGGGGATGGAATCGGCATGAAGACAAGCGAACTGAAGGAATTGACCGCCGACGAATTGCAGCAGCGGCTGGAGGAAGCGCGGCAGGAGCTGTTCAACCTGCGCGTCCAGCAGGCGACGGGCCAGATGGAGAAGGCCTCGCGCCTGAAGACCTTGCGGCGGGACATCGCCCGGGTGCTGACCCTGCTGCGGCAACGGCAGAAGGCGGGCAGGTGATTATGGCAAGCACACGGCAGAGCGTACGGAAGGAACGCGAGGGCGTCGTCTTGAGCGATGCGATGGACAAGACCATCGTCGTGCGGGTGGAGCGTCGGTACCACCATCCCGTCTACGGCAAGGTCATCCGGCAGCACGCGAAGTTCTATGCCCACGACGAGAAGAACGAAGCGCACAAGGGCGACGTGGTCCGGATCCAGGAGATCCGGCCGTTGAGCAAGCTCAAGCGCTGGCGCCTGATGGAGATCGTGCGGCGCGGCGCGGCGGCGGCGCCCGTGGAGTCGGCCCCATGATCGCGATGCGAACCAACCTGGACGTGGCGGACAACACCGGGGCGCGCCGGGTGCAGTGCATCCACGTGCTCGGCCAGCGCAAGCGCTACGCCCACATCGGCGACCTGATCAAGGTCGCCGTCAAGGAGGCCCAGCCCGTCGGCATGGTGAAGAAGGGCGAGGTCCATAGCGCGCTGATCGTCCGCACCAAGCAGGGCATCCGGCGGCCGGACGGCACGCTGCTCCGCTTCGACCACAACGCCGTGGTCCTGGTGGACGACCAGATGAACCCGCGCGGCACGCGCATCTTCGGCCCCGTGGCCCGCGAGCTCCGCGAGAAGAACTTCATGAAGATCATTTCCCTGGCACCCGAGGTCATCTAGTGAAAAAGCGCCCGGAACGAATCAAGATGCACATCCATCGCGGCGACACGGTCGTGGTCCTGTCCGGATCGGACGCCGGCAAGACCGGGAAGGTCCTCCAGGTCCTCCCGAAGCAGGCGGCCGCGCTGGTCGAGGGGGTCCGCCTGGTGACCAAGCACCTGCGCAAGAGCCAGGACAATCCCAAGGGCGCGATCGTCAGGAAGGAAGCGCCCATCCACGTGTCGAAACTCAAGCGGCAGGCCGCCGCGGCGAAGAGCGCGCCGGCCCGCCCGGAAAAAAAGGCGAAGTAACCCGCCGCCGGGGGATCCATCATGTCGAGCTTGCGAGAACGCTACAAGACGGAAGTGGTCAAGGCCTTGAGGGAGTCGCGGGGATACCGCAACCCCATGCAGGTGCCGCGGCTGCTCAAGATCGTGGTCAATATGAGCGTCAAGGCCACGGAGGAGAAGGACGTCCTCAAGCACGTCGCCGAGGACCTGGCGAAGATCACGGGCCAGAAGCCGGTGATCACGAAGTCCCGGAAGAGCATTTCGAACTTCAAGCTCCGCGCTGGGATGCCGATCGGGGCCAAGGTCACCCTGCGCGGGCCGATGATGTTCGACTTCCTCGAGCGCCTGATCGGCGCCGTGCTGCCCCGCATCCGCGACTTCCGCGGCGTGCCGAGGTCGTTCGACGGGCGGGGGAGTTACACGCTGGGCCTGAAGGAGCAGACGCTCTTCCCGGAGATCCCGGCGGACCACGTGAAACGCACCCAGGGTATGGATATCACCATCGTCACCAGCGCGGCCACGGACGGCGAGGCCGAGGAGCTGCTCAAGCTCCTGGGCGTGCCGTTCGCGAGCGCGGCCGCGGGAAAGGAAGGACGCGTTGGCTAAGAAATCCCTCATCATCAAGGCGAACCGGAAACCGAAGTTCGCCCCGCGGACCGTCCGCCGCTGCCGCAAGTGCGGCCGGCCCCGCGCCTACATGCGGAAGTTTCAACTGTGCCGAATCTGTTTCCGGGAACTCGCGCTGGAGGGCAAGATCCCCGGCGTCGTGAAGGCGAGCTGGTAGGGGCCGGCGGGAGAGAGAAAAGACCATGAGCGTATCTGATCCGATTTCCGACATGCTGACGCGCATCCGCAACGCGGGCCGGGCCGGCCTCGCGACGACCGAGATGCCGCACTCGAAGCTCAAGGGCGAGATCGCCCGCATCCTGAAGAAGGAGGGCTTCATCGCCGACTTCGTGAGCGAGGCGCAGGACGGCAAGAAGCGGCTGCGCGTGTACCTGAAGTACACGGCCGGGCGCGCCCCGGTGATCCGCGGCCTGCGCCGCATCAGCAAGCCGGGCCTCCGGCGGTACGCCGACCTCACCAAGCCGCCCCGCGTCGTCGGCGGCATGGGCATCGCCATCATCAGCACCTCGAAGGGCCTGATGACGGACCGCGAGATGCGGCAGAACCGGCTCGGCGGCGAAGTGCTTTGCTACGTTTGGTAACAGCGAGGATTGGATCATGTCCAGAATCGGAAAACAGCCGGTAGCCATCCCCCAGGGCGTCACCGTGACGGTCGAGGGCCGGACGGTCCGCGTGAAGGGACCGAAGGGGGAATTGGCCTGGGAGTGCGTCCCGTATATCCAGGTGGCCGTCAAGGACGGCCGGGTCGAGGTGGCCTGCGAGCGGAAGGACAAGCAGGGCAGCGCGGTCTATGGTACCACGCGGAGCCTGATCGCCAACATGGTGCGCGGCGTCAAGGACGGCTATTCCAAGACGCTGGAGATCCAGGGCGTTGGCTTCCGCGCGACGCTGCAGGGCCGGAAGCTGGTCCTGGCGCTGGGCTACTCCCACCCGATCGAGTTCGCCATCCCCGAGGGTATTACCGTGAAGATGGAGGACGGGAACATCGTGGTCAGCGGGGCCGACAAGCATCTCGTGGGCGACGTCAGCGCGCGGCTGCGCTCCTTCTACCCGCCGGAGCCCTACAAGGGCAAGGGCGTGCGCCTGAAGGGCGAGTACGTGCGGCGCAAAGTGGGCAAGACGGTGGCATAATCATCATGAAATTGAAATCCAGGACCGATTACGTGGTCCGGCGGCACCTGCGGGTGCGCCGGAAGGTCAGCGGGACGGCCGAGCGCCCCCGCCTGTGCATGCATGTCTCCAACAAGCACATGCGCGTGCAGTTCGTGGACGATGCCCGGGCGCGTATCCTCGCGGCCTTCTCGACCCTGACCCCCGCCATCCGGGATCTCGTCAAGGGCAAGAATACGGTCGCCGCCGCCAAGGAGCTGGGCGCGTATGCCGGCAAGGCGGCCCGCGAGAAGGGGATCGAGACCGTGGTGTTCGACCGCGGCGGGTTTGCCTACAAGGGGCGCGTGAAGGCCTTGGCCGACGCCGCGCGCGCCGCCGGATTGAAGTTCTGAAAGGAGCACAGCGCGTGAGAAAGCCAGCCAGGCACGAAGTCAGAGAGCCCTCGGACATGGAGGAGCGGGTGGTGAACGTCAACCGCTGCGCCAAGGTCGTCAAGGGCGGGCGCCGTTTCAGTTTCAGCGCGCTGGTCGTCGTCGGCGACCGCAAGGGCCACGTGGGCTACGCGCTCGGCAAGGCCAACGAGGTGGCGGACGCCATCCGCAAGGCCACCGAATCGGCCCGCCGCGGCATGTTCCCCGTGACCATGAAGGACAAGAGCATTCCCCACGCCGTGGTCGGCCGGATGGGCGCCTCGCGCGTGATGCTGCGCCCCGCCTCGCCGGGCACGGGCGTCATCGCCGGCGGCGGCGTCCGGGCCATCCTGGAGCTCTCGGGCATCCGGGACGTGCTCGCCAAGTCCCTCGGCGCGACCAATCCCCTCAACGTTATCAAGGCCACCGTGAACGGTCTGCAGCAACTCCGCACCCGCGAGGAGGCGGCCGCGCTGCGCCAGATGGAAGGCGTGTCATGAGTCTGACCCTCTCGAACCTCTCCAACACGCCGGGCGCCCGGCACCGCCGGCTCCGCGTCGGCCGCGGCCGGTCGTCCGGCAAGGGCAAGACCTCCGGCAAGGGCCACAAGGGCCAGATGTCCCGCACGGGCCACAAGCGCAAGCCGACCTTCGAAGGCGGCCAGATGCGCCTGGTCCGGCGAATGCCGAAGCGCGGCTTCACGGGGAGCAAGGACCGCTACATCGCCGTCAATCTCGCCGCCCTCGGGCGCTTCGAGGAAGGCGCCGTGGTCGACGCGGACGCCCTGGTCAAGGCCCGCCTGGCTCACCGGGGCCCCGGCGTGCGCGGGATCAAGGTGCTCGGCACGGGCGAACTGGCCCGGAAGCTCTCCGTGAAAGCCCAGGCCTTCAGCGCGACCGCCCGGGCGCGCATCGAGGCCGCCGGCGGCACCTGCGAAATCGTCCCCTTCCAATAACGCCAGGAAATCCCCATGTTCTCCGCCTTCGTCAACAGCCTCAAGATCCCGGACCTCCGGACCCGGATCTTCTATACCCTCGGCCTGATCTTCGTCGTGCGCATCCTCGCCATGATCCCCACGCCGGGCGTGGATGCCGTGGCGCTGCGGGAGTTCATCGCCGGGGTCCGGGCCTCCGCGGGCGGGGGATTCGTCGGGCTGTTCGACCTGTTCAGCGGCGGCGCGCTGGAGAACGTCGCCATCGGGGCGCTGGGCATCATGCCCAACATCAGCGCGTCGATCATCATGCAGCTCATGACCGCCGTCGTCCCGTCCCTCGAGCGCCTGGCGCGCGAGGGCGACGCGGGCCGGCAGAAGATCAACCAGTACTCGCGCCTGCTGACCGTCGCGCTCTGCATCGTCCAGGGCTACGCGATGGCCGTGGCGCTGGAGCATCCCGAGGGGCTGGGGATCAACCGCCAGATCGTCATCATCCCGGGCCTGAAGTTCCGGCTCCTCGCGGTCCTCACGATGACCTCGGGCACGATGCTGCTGATGTGGCTCGGCGAGCAGATCACCGAGCGCGGGATCGGCAACGGGATTTCCCTCATCATCACCATCAGCATCACCAGCCGCCTGCCCGGCGCGGTCCAGGCCGGGATGGCGATGTTCAAGCCGGTGGACGGCGTGGCCCAGTTCGGCCTGTTCCACCTCGTCGGCATGCTGGCGATGTTCCTGCTGGTCATCGCCGGCGTCATCGCGGTCACGCAGGCCCAGCGGAAGATCCCGGTCCAGTACGCCAAGCGCGTCATCGGCCGCAAGGTCTACGGCGGGCAGAGCACGTACATGCCCCTGCGCGTCAACTACTCCGGCGTCATGCCCATCATCTTCGCGCAGGCGATCCTGATGTTCCCGTCCAAGCTCTTCGGCATGATCAAGATGGATTTCTTCCAGCGGCTCGCCTACGCGCTGCAGGTCGGCGGCGCGCTCTACAACGTCCTCTACGCCCTGATGATCCTCTTCTTCTCCTACTTCTGGGTCGCGACCCAGTTCAACCCGATCCAGATCGCCGACGACCTCAAGAAGTACGGAGGCTACGTCCCCGGCATCCGGCCCGGCCGGCCGACCGCCGAGTTTCTGGACCGGACCATGACCCGCATCACCCTCGCGGGCGCGATCTTCCTGACCGTCATCGCCGTGCTGCCGAGCATCATGGCCCAGCAGTTCAACATCCCCTGGATCGTCTCCTCCTTCTTCGGCGGGACCAGCATGCTGATCATCGTCGGCGTGATGCTGGACACGATGCGCCAGGTCGAGGCGCACCTGATCACCCGCCACTACGACGGATTCCTCAAGAAAGGCCGCCTGCATTCGAGGCGGGGATAGGCGGAATCCATGGAAGCCATCATATTCCTCGGCGCCCCGGGCGCGGGCAAGGGCACGCTGGCCGACGTCGTGAAGACCGGGGCCGGCTACGAGCACGTCTCCACGGGGGACATGCTCCGCGCCGCGGTCAAGGCCGGCCGGCCCGTGGGGCTCGAGGCCCGGTCCTACATGGAGAAGGGCGAACTCGTCCCCGACGCGGTCATCATCCGCATCGTCACCGAGCGGCTCGACGCCGGGTCGAAGGACGCCCGATATCTGTTCGACGGTTTCCCGCGGACGCCCGAGCAGGCCCGGATGCTGGACCAGGTCCTCGCGGAGCACGGCACGGCCGTGCGCTTCGTGTTCCTGCTGGACGTGCCCCGGGAGATCCTGGTGGACCGCCTGGCGGGCCGCCGAATCTGCCGCAGCTGCGGCGCGGTCTTCCACGTGCGCAACATCCCGCCGCGCGTCGCCGGCGTCTGCGACGCGTGCGGCGGCGAACTCTACCAGCGGGCGGACGACTCGGAGGAGACCGTGCTCAACCGCCTCGAGGTCTTTCGAAAGCAGACGGAAAGCCTGATCGAGTACTACGAGAAAAAGGGCGTGCTGGTCAGGATCAACGCCGGCCGAAACCGGGAAGTGGTCCAGGCAGAGATCCTGGACGTTCTGCGGAAGCCGGCGGCCGGGACATGATCGTCATCAAGACCCCAGAGGACCTGGCCCGGATGCGGGTGAGCGGCCGCATGGCCGCCGAGGTGCTCGGGGAACTGGCCCGCCGGGTCGCGCCGGGGGTGACCACGAAGGAGCTGGACGATCTGGCCCGGGAGCTGATGGCCCGGCGCGGCGGGCGCAGCGCGTTCTTTGGATACCGGGGATACCCCGGACAGACGTGTATTTCGATCAACGACGAAGTCGTGCACGGCGTGCCCGGCCCGCGGCGGATCCAGGTGGGCGACATCGTCAGCCTGGACGTCGGCGTGGTGTACGAGGGGTACGTCGGCGACAACGCCACGACGGTGATGGTCGGCGTCAGCGATCCCGAGGTCGTGCGCCTCGTCAGCACGGGGCGCCGGGCGCTGGAGGCGGCGATCGGCAAGGCCGTCGCCGGCGGCCGGCTGTCGGACGTCTCGCATGCCATCGAGTCCACGGCCCGCGAGGCCGGGTACAGCGTGGTGCGGGATTTCGTGGGGCACGGCGTCGGCCGTTCGATGCACGAGGATCCCCAGATCCCCAACTTCGGGCCGCCCGGGCGCGGCCCGAGGCTGAAGCCGGGGATGACGCTGGCGATCGAGCCGATGATCAACCGCGGCGGGCACGAGGTGGAAGTCCTCGGCGACGGGTGGACGGTGCGAACGCGGGACCGGAGCCTGTCGGTGCACTTCGAGCACACGATCGCGGTCGGGGAAGGGGCGGCCGAGGTGCTGACGTGGCTGGGCCCGAAATAATTCGGCTGGACGCGAGGGTGGTTTCTGTGATAACCAACGCGGTTTTCCGGGTCGAACTGGCCAACGGGCACGGCCTGGTGGCCTACGCGGACCGGGCCGGGAAAAGCCGCGCGGGAACGCTGCAGCCGGGCGACCGGGTGCGCGTGGAAATGTCGCCCTGCGACATGTCGAGGGGACGGCTGGTTTTCAGGGAAGAGGAAAACGGATGAAGGTACGAAGTTCAGTCAAGCGAATCTGCGAGCGGTGCAAAGTCGTGCGCCGGAAACGGGTGGTGCGCGTCATCTGCAATAACCCGCGCCACAAGCAGCGCCAGGGTTAACGGAGGGAACCATGCCCAGAGTGCTCGGCATCGAGATACCCGGCAAGAAGCGGGTGGAATTTGCGTTGCGGTACATCTACGGGATCGGTCCGGCCCGCGCGCGCCAGGTGGTGGCCCAGGCCGGGATCGATCCGGCCACCAAGGCGGACGCCCTGACGGACGAACAGGTCACGGCTGTGTCCAACGCGCTCCAGGGCTACACCCTGGAGGGCGACCTGCGGCGCGAGGTGGCCTCCAACATCCGCCGGCTGATCGGCATCGGCAGCTACCGCGGCTCGCGGCACCGCAAGGGCCTTCCCGTGCGCGGCCAGCGGACCAGCACCAATGCCCGGACGCGCAAGGGCCCGCGCAAGACGGTCGGCGCCGTCCGCGGCAAGGACGCCCGGTCCGCCGTGAAGACCGAAGAGAAATAATGTTGAAGGGCGAGGTGGGTATGGCAGAGGAAAAAGAACAGAAGGAAGTCAAGGCGCCGGCCGCGGAAGCGGTCCCGGCGGAAGCCGCCCCGGCCCCGGCCGAGGGCGCCGCGCCGGCGGAAGGGGAGGCCGCCGCCAAGCCCGTCAAGCGGAAGGCCGTCAAGGGCCAGCGCTCGGTCCCGGTCGGGATCGTGTATGTCCGCGCGACATTCAACAACACGATGGTCACCATCACCGACATGCGGGGCGCCGTGGTCTGCTGGAGCACGGCGGGCCGCTGCGGGTTCAAGGGCTCGCGCAAGAGCACCGCCTACGCCGCCACCGTCGTCGCCCAGGAAGCCGCCCGCCAGGCGGTGGGCTTCGGGATGCACGAGGTCGAGGTGCGGATCCAGGGCCCCGGCGCCGGCCGGGAGTCGGCGATCCGCGCCATCCAGTCCGCCGGGCTGACCGTCACCGTCATCAAGGACATCACGCCGGTCCCGCACAACGGGTGCCGGCCGCCCAAGCGGCGGCGCGTCTAGGTTTTCCCGAGAAAGCGAGGAAGAGTTCATGGGCAGATATACAGGACCCGTTTGCAGGATGTGCCGCCGGGAGGGCATGAAGCTCTTCCTCAAGGGCGACCGTTGTTTCATGGCCAAGTGCCCCATCGAGACGGGCCGTCCGGCGCCCGGCATGCACGGGCAGCGCCGCGGCAAGATGTCCGACTACGGCGTGCAGCTTCGCGAAAAGCAGCGCCTGCGCCGCATGTACGGCATGCAGGAGGGCCAGTTCCACCTGTTCTTCACGCGCGCGCTGCGCAAGCGCGGCGTCACCGGCGAGACGCTGCTCCAGTCGCTCGAGTGCCGCCTCGACAACGTCGTGTTCCGCCTGGGCTTCGCCCCGTCGCGCCGCGCCGCCCGCCAGTTCGTCCGTCACGGCCACATCCAGGTCAACGGGAACAAGGTGGACATCCCTTCCATGCAACTCAAGGCCGGCGATGTCGTGCAGGTGCGCGACCGCGCCCAGAGCCGCGAGTATGCCAACCGCCACATGGAAGTCGCGGAGGGCCGCGGCATCGTCGGCTGGCTGGCCCTCGACCGCGCCAACGCGCGCGGCGAGGTGCTGCACGTCCCGACGCGCGAGGAGATCGCGCCCGTGGTCCGCGAGCAGTTGATCGTCGAGTTGTACTCGAAGTAAGCAGGTCCGTGAACACCATACGGGCCGGCTAACGCCCGGCCCTGGGAGGAAAGTCATGCCCGTACGTCTGGCCCGGTTCGAAATGCCCAAGCGCATCGCCAAGGATGACGCCGGGGCGGTCCCCAACTATGGCAAATTCATCGCGGAGCCCTTCGAAGCCGGCTACGGCCGGACGCTCGGGAATTCGCTCCGCCGCGTGCTGCTTTCCTCGATCGAGGGCGCGGCCATCTCGTCCATCAAGATCGAGGGCGTCCAGCACGAGTTCAGCACCCTGCCCGGCATGGTCGAGGACGTCACCGACGTCATCCTCAACCTCAAGCAGGTGCTCCTCAAGATGTACACCCGCGCGCCCCGCAAGCTGAAGATCAGCGTGAAGGGCCCCGGCGAGGTCAAGGCCGGCGACATCCAGGCGGACAGCATGGTCGAGGTGCTCAATCCCGACCACAAGATCGCCACCCTGGACAAGGACGGCAAGTTCGAGGCCGAGCTGGAAATCAAGATCGGCCGCGGCTACTGCCCCGCCGAGTGGAACAAGAAGGACGAGCAGGAAATCGGCCTGATCCCGATCGACTCCCTCTTCTCGCCCGTCCGCCGCGTCAAGTACACGGTCGAGAACACCCGCGTCGGCCGGCGCACGGATTATGACCGCCTGATCCTGGAGGTCTGGACGGACGGCCGCCAGACGCCCGACGAGGCGCTGGCCGTGTCCGCCGCCCTCCTGCGGCACCACCTCGATGTCTTCGTCAGCGCCGAGCACGAGGAGATCGAGATCGCCGAGGCCGTGCCCGAGATCAACCCGGAGCGCGAGGAATTGCGCCGCCGCCTGAACATCAGCGTCAACGAGATCGAGTTGAGCGTGCGCGCGGCGAACTGCCTGAACAACGCCAACATCACGACGGTCGGCCAGTTGGCGCAGAAGAGCGAGGCCGAGATGCTCAAGTACCGCAACTTCGGCCGCAAGTCGCTGAACGAGATCAAGCAGAAGTTGAGCGAAATGGGCCTGTCGCTCGGCATGTCCTTCGACGCGGATGTGCTCAAGCCCTTGGAAATCGAACCCCAGGAACCGGCCGAGTAACGGCCGCCGGGAAGGAATGCCTCCATGCGCCATCGCAAAGACACGTTGAAGCTGGGCCGCACGTCGGCCCACGTGCAGGAGCTGCTCGGCAGCCTCGTCTGCAATCTGATCCTGGCCCGCCGCATCCAGACCACCGTGGTCAAGGCCAAGGCCGCCCGGCGGCTGGCCGAGCGGATGGTGACCCTGGCCAAGCGGAACACCCTGGCGGCGCGCCGCGCCGCCATCGCCCGCCTTCACCGGGCGGACGTGGTCGGCGCCCTGTTCGAGCAGGTCGGCCCGGCCTTCCAGGAAAAACAGGGCGGCTATACCCGCATCGTCAAGCTCGGGCAGCGGTTGGGCGACGGCGCCGAGAACGCGCTGCTGGAGTGGGTGAACTTCGTGCCCCAGCCGAAGGCCAAGAAGAAGGACAAGAAGGAGAAGCCCGGCGAAAAGCCCGAGGCCAAGGCCCCGGAAAAGAAGGCCGACAAGAAGACCGAGAAAAAGGCCGCGGAGAAGTCGAAGGCCTGATTCACGGCCGGCCACCGGCCGTGCCGCGCCCCCCGATCCACGGATCGGGGGGCGATTTTCTTTTCCAATTCCTGTCCGCCTCTTCCTGGAGGGCGGAGCTCCCGCGACGCCGAGGCGATCGATCACTCGTGAAGCAATTTCTTGATCGCCGGGTACGACGCCGGGTCATGCGGATGCGCCGGCAACGCCGCGATGATCTCCGCCAGCGCCTTTCCTCCCTCCCCCTGGTAGCCGCTGACGAACGCCCGAAAATCCAGCGAGGCATTATCATCCGCGCGGTCGCTGATGATCTTCCACGCGAACAGCGGCACGCCATGGTCCGCGCAGACCAGGGCCAGGCCGAAACTGTTCATGTCCACGGCATCGGCTTCGGCGACCGCGCGTATCCTTTCGCGTTCCCTGGAAGAGGCCACGAACAATTCCCCCGACGCCACGGAGATAGTGGATGTTGATGGCGCGAGCGGGGAGGGGATAGGAGCGGGGAACCGGCTCCAATCGGTTTCCCATGTTGATGATTCCGAGAGTGACGTGCCCGTGGATTCCATGACCCCGCGTTGCCAGGCCACGACGCGTCCCACGCGATACCAGCATCCGGTTTCCAGATGCTCGGACAACCCTCCGGCCGGCCCAAGTGAAAACGCCCAGTCGCAGCGAAAACGCGATAGCAAGGCCTGGGCCGATGCCGCCGTCTCCACGCAGCCCGAACCCATCTTCAACGCGTAGATCGAATGAGGGCCGAGAGCCAGACGCTGAATACGCCGCGCACCGGCGGAGTACGGTTGTCCGATTTCGCGGGCCTCTGTTTTCAGTGCTGCCAAATCGCTGTCGAGAGCGTAAAAGAAGGCAATCGTGTCTCCTCTCACCATTGAAACGGACAGGAGCAGCAGGAAAAAATGCAAACTGTGTTTCATAATTTCAACATAACCTCTTGAACCGTTTAAGATAAAGCAATATCAGAGAAACTGTAAAAAAAAGACTTGCCTCCCCCCCACGCATATAATAGAAGCCGAACATGAAACCTGTATCACGCAGGAGGTTTTTACAGGTAACCAGCGCGGCCGCTGTGGGATTCACCGCATGTTCTTTCATGTCAAGGAAGTTGATCGGTTCAGATTTGGGGCCGAAACTGGTGCGCTTGAGTCTCCTTTCTTCTGCGAAATGCACCGCATCGGATGAGGCCTTCTGCGCAAGGGCTCGTTTCAGGACTGCAGCGGATGCCATGCGCGTCGCGGCCAGACGCGGGCTCATTGCAGAAATACGCCGTGAGTGCTGAACATTTTACTCTTTCGCCCTCGGGGGACGCGCAGCAGCGCTGCGTGTCTGCCGAGGGCTTTGGCCGGGAACCGAAAACAACCCGCGAGGATTTCAGGTTCCTGGCCGCCTTTTTCTAGCAGGAAGGTTCTGGAGGCAAGGGGGCTACAGGCCGCGTCGCATGGCGCGACCTCTTTGATTGAGACAGGGTGGGAGGTATGAACATGCGACGGCATTATCATAAACATCCTTATCAGTCGCCACGGGACAAAAGGGCCTTTTCTGCAACCTTGCGCGAGATCGGTGCACGCATCCAGTGCTCTGATGTGAAGGCCGGCTTGTCCAGGGCCAACGATCTACTCGCTTCTCTCACCATCAGCCGGCATGAACAAGCCAGGGTCTTGGGCATGGTGGGCGACAGTGAATTTCTTCGCGGAGCATTTAATGAAGCTCTGACAGTCTATCAACGAGCGGCAACACTATGTTTCGATCATCACGACCTGTGGCTCCGTCCGATAATAGGTCAGGTCCTTGCCCTGTTGAAAAACGTACGCGTTGACGATGCGCGGATGATCGCGCGCCATGCCTGCGACATTTCAGCACAGAAATGCGCGGCGTTTGATGAGCAGGTTTCCGCGGCCAACGAGGAGATGGCGACAGGCGGAAGCGTGACCGTGCCTTCTCTTCCACCCCGGATCAGCGTAGTAGCGACACGAATGGGTTTTCTGTTCCTGGATGAAGGAGAACCCGACGCGGCAGAAGAGTTCTTCCAAAGAGCGGTGACCGCGAATCCCCGCGGAGCCTGTCGAGCCCGTCAAGGATTGGCTCGTATCGCACTGGTGAGTAATCCTGCCCGAGCATTGGATCTGGCCGCGGAGTCAATCCGTATAGGTCATTACGGAGCAAAAACCATAGCTGCATGGGCGATCCTGATTGCCGCTCGACGAAAACTGGGTGGCTGGCAGATTAGCCAGACTCTTCTCAACGGACTTGAGATGGCGACGCCATCTGTAAGAGCACGCGCGGTGTTGGCGATTACGCGGGAACTCCGAAATAGCGACATGCGGCAATGGCGTGAAGTGGCGGATAGATGGTTGCAGGGTGAGGGCAAGAAGTTCCCGATCATCGAGGCGGAAATCCGGAAAATGTATCTGGCTTCAGCTAAGGTTCAGCCAGGCGATGCGAAAGGCAAGCGCGAGTTGGCGGAAGCGCTCATGAGAACGCCGGGATTAAGCCGTAATGAATGGCTGGCCGCCGCCAAGGAGGCCGTCCGGGCCGGGTTCTGGGAAGGAACGACTCCGGATGTGGATGCCCTCGTTCAATTCGCCGACAACTGCTATGGAGGTGATTCCGGCTTGCGCGCAGCGCATAGTCTGGCTCTCTCGTGCATGATGGCGAAGCGGCACGACCTGGCGCGGAAGCTCCTGCAACGCAATCTGGCAGAAGCGGAGGCTGGGAGAAGCGTGTGGGCAAAGTCCCTCTGGGCTTTGGCGCGCATGGAAAACGTGCTCGGTAATTACACGTCTGCGGCCAGCCTCTATAAGAGATTCAGCGAAACACAAGCCTTGCCGATGCGATTTCGTCTTCAAGCCGGGACGTTGTGGATTCAGGCTTTGCTTAAGGGCGGAGAATATGGCGCCCTGTTGGCGGCCCGCCCAGCGATCGAGGCCATGCTGACGGAGGTTCGGGATCCTGAAACTCTCATGGATTTCGCTCGGCAACTGGCCTTGACATCGCCAGAGTTGCAGACATGGGCGGTTGATCTGTTTGAAAAAGGCGCCGCGCTGGCGATCGAGCAGTTCGAAGAAGCGAGCCATCCATCCGTTGCGCTTGATATTCTTTTCAAACTAACCCGGCGACAAGTCTACGACTTCGGCCGTTCGCACGATGCAATAAAGATGTGGGAAGGACTGAATGAGCAGCAAAGAACATGGCTATGGTCCACGCAACAGCGATATTGGGAATACCTTGGGCTTCTTCTGCGGGCGTACGGGCGGGCCGGGTCCGCTGCGGATGTAGACGGATGTGCCAAGGCCTGGCTCAAGGATGTGGCGACCCCGCCGGAGGGTAGAGTTCAGGTCGGGACCGTGTACGGGGAATGGCTGATTGAAAGCCGGCGGGTTCCAGAGGCCTTGGCCTTGTTTGACCAACTCATCCGGGAGGCGCCAACCCATCCCCAGTGCGCGCGGAGTTGGTATTGGAAAGCGCTTGGATCGTTCAAGCGAGGTGATGCACGAGAATGTGCGCGATGCGTTCAAGCGTTGCGCTTGGCGCAAGGGACGAACGTAGGGCTTCTCGACGAATGGAAGCTTGACGCTAAAGCGTTGTTACTGCTTGCGGACCTGGATCCTACCAAGATAGATGCCCAGGCAGTCAACTATCGTCCCGATTTCCTTTCCGGAGTCCTCGAGGAAATCCACCACGATCTAGCGTTACCGCTATGATAAATAAAACTGCGGCATTATCTGTTTTCACCGCCTTCCTCTTTTGCTCTTCAGCGTGGAGCCAAAGCGGAGATCCTCCTGCCGGCCACACGAATGGACCCTGTTACTGTCCCGACTTCGGATTAGCCGTCAGCCCTACGCTCATCCGGGTATGTGTCGGCAATCCGATCTACACATGTGTGTCCATGGTTAATCAAACGAACGGGCTGTGCGATGGAGCTTCTTTTTGGTTTCAAGCAGTCTCCTATTCCTGGGAGGTGATCGGAATAACCGCCGATCCTCAAAGCGGCAAAGGCCATTGCGCTGACTTCACACCGCTGACGCCGGGCCAGGCCCAGATTTATTTTACGGTTGAAGGCACCACGGACCATCCGACGGATTGCGATGTGGTAAAAACCATTTCCAAGTCCTTTTCGGCTCACCTTCTGACTCTTGACGTTACAAAGTACTACCTGGGCATCAACTTGTTCGATTCTCCGAGCCCGCCCTACGATGAACTCGTAGTAACGGCCGAATTGACACCCGAACTCTACGACTTGGACTACCTGTGGTCCCGCAGCGATAGGGTCCGCTTTACAAGCGAGCCGCCTTATCCGGTCTCCGCGCAGGTGCACGTGAAGGAAATAGGATTGCCCAGCGGTTCGTACCAAGGCGATTGGGTCGGTGTGAGCAAGCTGTGTCCGTACCTGGAAAAGCGGCTCACCGTGGTAAAACTGGATGTGGCTATCGGGTGTGTGGATGAGGATGAGGAGGAAAATCCGGGCGGGTTTGTCGGACTGAACGACAATGACAGTGACGGCAGCGGTATTCCGGATAAGGACGAAGCTCCGTTGTTACTGGATGATACGGATCTTGTCGGCGTTGATATCGCGATCTATCCCGCCAATTTGCCGGCGGGACAGACCGTGGAGCTAACGGGAATTGCCCATTGTTATGAAGATCGCCGGAAGCAGACTCCGGCTGCCAGTAGCTATCCGGTCTCCAGCTTCCCTTTAAAACTCTACGTTGAGGGGCAGCTTCCCGAGGCATCAGGCCAAATTGTGGCCGTTCATCCCGCGAGCGGCGCGCGGGACAGAATCAACTATACGGTTCTGACGAACGCGGTGCCCGACACGGAACCTCCCGTGTTGTATGGAGTGCCGGAATCCGTGACCAACGAGTGCCCCGTGGGCGATACCAGCGCTCCAACCGTGACAGCCCGCGATGATCGGGATGGCTCCGTGCCGGTGACGCTGGAGGAAACCACCGAAGGGTCATGTCCCACGGTCATCACCCGCACCTGGTCGGCGGTGGATTCCAGCGGGAACGAAGCGTCGGAGACGCGGACCATCACCATCAACGACACCACGGATCCGGTCATTGATATTGCTTCGGAAGTTGAAGTGGAGGCCGACAAAGACGGGTATGCGTGGTTGCCCGATTTCCGATCCGCCGCCAAGGACAGTTGCGCCTTGGATTCCGTAACGCAGACGCCGGCTCCGGGATCGAAAAAGTACTCCGTTGGCGACGCGGTACGGGTGACGTTGTATGCCGTGGACCAATGCGGAAATGACGAGACGGGTTCGTTCCTCGTGAAGATTGTCTGTAAGAAGTGTGAGGGCGACTCCTGCCCGTCCGGCAGCGGCTACGCGAATAATGATAGCGTTCACCTGGAGATGAGCTTGGGACGAATGGCCGACGGGAAATCGGCGGGGAGACTTACCTTGTATGCCCGGTATCCCGTACCGGATCTCACTTCTCCGCTGGGATTGAGATACTATCGCACGGGAAGCGGGGCCGAGGTAATCCGCTCCGAGGATGGCGCCCTGCGACAAGTGCGCGCCACGCAGGCGTT
Organism: Kiritimatiellia bacterium; assembly: GCA_018001225.1. NCBI lineage: Bacteria > Pseudomonadati > Kiritimatiellota > Kiritimatiellia > Kiritimatiellia bacterium. Next base: position 54,775 of record JAGNIJ010000023.1, read on the forward strand.
GGTGGATATCGTAACGAATAGCTCCATCAGCTATGACGTGCGTTTCTATCTGCCGGCATCGGCGGGGGAGAAGAACGCGGAAGGCCTGTATGAGCCTGTAGGCGTGCCTTATGTGATCTGGCGCATAGAGGGGACGCCCGGCAATACGAACGCGGTGGCCATCAGCGAAATCAGGGAAGGAGCTACAAAGGAGTACGCGTATACATGGGATGCCGGCTATCAGGGCTGGAGCCTGAACTCCGGCAACGGCGGCCGGTATGAAACGCGAATCACGGAATTGGTGGATACCAACGAAATGCGGCGGTTGGAGTATTACGCCGTGTATGACGGGTCTGGAAGCCCCTATGGCATGGTGACCTATTCGGAAAATAACGAATACCGCACGTTCCCCTGGGGTGAGGAGCGGATAAGCACCGTTCAGGACAACGGCGGGGCCGGATTGACCACTACGTGGTCCTATTACACGGACCCGGAACAAACAGGGAAATACGCCCGGATAGAATGGGAGCGCAAACCGGACGGTAATTTCCTCTGGTATGACTACGACACCGAAAGCCGGGTAACGGTCGAGGCCCGAATGTGGAAGGACCACGACATCTCGCCTCTCACGTCGAATGCGGTCATGGAAAGTGCCTGGGTAGTCCTGAACGACTATACTTCCGTGGATGCCGCAGATGACGGATCCATCCATTCCAGGAAGCCGAGGATCGTAACGGAAATGGTTCAGGGCGTGGCCGTTGCCAAGACCTATTTCGCGTACATGGCGGCTGCGAACGGTGAGGTTACCGAAATTCGCGAGGAGTGCCATGCCCCAACGGCCGCCTATGGCGATCCGTCCAATCTTCGAACGCGAACGGTGTATTATTCGGACACCGAGGAGTTGTGGCCGGGCCAGGTGAAGAGCGTCACGCAACCGAACGGCCAGTTCGACTGGTATGTCCATGAAAAAGGCTCGTACGCCGGGGGGGCCACCAATTGGGGCCTGTTCACTCCCGGCACGGGAGCTTTCGTGCGCATCACGACGGTTCACGGAACAACGGCCAGCACAAACGGGATCGCCTACAAAACCACGAAGGAACTGACGATTCAAGACGGGTTGGGTAACGAGATACGCAAGGAAGGGTATGTGCGCGCCAGCTCCGGATACCCGCGCGTGAACAGGACGTTGCAGGTGTTTGACGAACAAGGCCGGCTTACGGAAGTGCGTTATGACAATGGCTTGTCTCGCTCAACCACGTGGAGTAGCTGCTGTGGCAGGGAATCCGACGTGGAGGCGGATGGGTCCACGACCCATTATGTATATGATACCTTGGGCCGCCTAGTGTCCCGTACCAAGCAAGGCATCCCAGCGTCCGAGTATCCCGAACAGCCGGACGTAATAACCACCTATGCCTATGATGCGGCGGGTAATGTTCTGGCCGAATCCATAGCGGCGGGTGGATTAACCCTTTCCACCAGCAATCAATATGACCGCGCCGGCCGCCTGGTTAAAACCGTGGATGCGGCAGGATTGGTCACGACCTACGCCTATGAAGAGGGTGGGCGAATCGTGACCATCACCCGCCCCGGCGGGGCAACCGAGATCACCGAGGCATTCATGGATGGGCGGCCTAAGAGCATCACCGGAACGGGTGTGGTCCCACGGTTCCATGATTACGGGGTGAACGCGGACGGTTCGCAGTGGACCCTCGTGCGCACGGGGTCCTCGAACTCGCCCATGTGGGAAAAAACAACGACCGATGTGCTGGGGCAAACCGTTCGCATCGAAAGACCCGGTTTTGGCGGCGTCCTGGTCGCCACAGAGAACGAATACAACAACAAAGGACAGTTGGTAGCGACCCGCCAACTGGAGGGCGAGCCTCCCGGCGAGCCGATCATGGCGGCCACCCTTTACGGCTATGACGAACTGGGCAACCAGATCTACAGCGCCATGGATGTCAACGGCAATGGCGTCCTGGACCTGGCTGGTCCCGATCGTGTCAATGAAACTCAACAGCGCTATATGTCGGAGGATGGAGAGTGGTGGCAGGAGTCTGTTTCCAAGGTTTATTCTGCGGAGAACAGCGCCGCGCCCATTACCAACGCCGTTCAGCGACGGCGGCTGTCGGGCGCCGACTGCGGCTGCGCAGCGGGGAAGACGGTATCCACGGATATCCTCGGGAACGAGACCGTTGAAACCGTCTCCATTAACCCCGTCACAAGGACACTCACGGCGGTGACGGATGTACCCGATTCCACACAGGACGTGGTGGCTGTTACCGTAAATGGCTTGCTCCAGGCCTCGACGAGCAAGAGCGGCCTGACCATGACCTATGCGTATGACGCCCTGGGCCGGCTTGTGGGCGTGACGGATCCGCGCACGGGAACGGCCTGGACCCACTACAACACACTGGGCCAGGTGGACTATACCGAGGACGCGGCGGGGAACCGAACGACCTATGCCTACGATCCCGCCACAGGTCGCCGCACAACCGTCACCGATGCCTTGAGCAACACGGTCAATACGACGTACTACATCAATGGCCAGGTGGCCGACGTCGGCGGCGCCACCTACCCCGTGGCGTACGAATATGACGACTACGGGCGCATGACGTTGATGAAGACCTGGCGGGACGAGGCGAACGACCCGGATGTGACCGCCTGGCACTACGACGAGGGCGCCGGCCTGCTGACCAACAAAGTCTATGCTGATGGAAACGGCGTCGCCTATCAGTACGATTCGGCCGGCCGCCTGACCCGGCGAACCTGGGCGCGCGGCGTCACCACGGACTACTCCTATGACCTCCTTGGGCAATTGACCAACATCTCCTACTCCGACTCCACTCCCGACGTTTCCTATGCCTACGACCGGCTCGGTCGCCAAACCTCCGTAGCCCAAAGTGACACGGGCGTCCCGCCCGTACAGCACCTGTTCGCCTACAATCCCTCCACTCTCGCCCTCGTCACCGAAACTCTTATCCACGACGACGAGACCAACGTCCTCGCGCGTTCGCAAGACACCCTGGGGCGGCCGACCGGCATTTCCCTGGATTCCTCCTACGCCGTTATCTACGGCTATGATGATCTCGGCCGCTTCGCCGCCCTCTCCTCATCCGTGCAATCCGCGTCATCCGCGGTCAATTACACTTACGTCCCAGGCTCCGAACTCCTGGCGGGCTATTCCGTCACGCCCGGAGGGTCAGCGTCCTCGCTGACCGTGTCCCGGACCTTCGAACCGCACCGCAACCTGATTCTCTCGGTCACGAACGACTGGGCCGGCTCGGTGGTCTCCTCTTTCGACTACCAGAACGACGCCGTCGGCCGCCGCACGAGCCGCATGGATGGAGACGCGACGCCCTCGTCGCGCACGAACCTGTTCGGCTACAACGCGCGCTCCGAACTCACCGGCGCGCTCATGGATACCAATACCTTCGACTACGACTACGACGATATCGGCAACCGCGAATTAACGCTAATTAACGCGAATACGAACACCTACGCGGCTAACGAATTGAACCAGTATTCCGAGGTGGTGGAGGGCGGAGCTCCCGCGACGCCGCTTTCATATGACCTGGACGGCAATCTGGTGGCCTCCGCCGATCCTCCGTGGAGCTACGCGTGGGACGCCGAGAACCGGCTGGTCCAGGCGGACTACAACGGCCCCGCTATTCCGAGCACGCTCCGGCGTGTAGAGTACAGCTACGACCATATGGGGCGCCGAATAGAGCGGAGGCGCTACAAGAAGCCCCTTAACATGTATGTTTTGCTGGACATCAGGCGATACAGATACGACGGTTGGAACATGATCCAAGAGGTCAGTGAGTCCGACGACCCGGACGGAAGCGGGACCAACTCCTATGTTTGGGGCCTGGACTTGTCCGGAACGCTCCAGGGCGCGGGCGGCATCGGCGGCCTCCTATCCGTTCTCCCCTCCACCGGATGGGCCGGGGGTGGGTACTTCCCCGTCTGCGACGCCAACGGCAACGTGACCGACCTCGTGGACGCCAACGGAGCCCTCGTCGCACATTGCGAATATGACCTCTTCGGTAACATCATCCGTTCAACCGGCCCCGCCGCGGACAACAATCCTTTGGGTTTTTCGACCAAGTACCGAGACTCTGAAACCGGCCTGATTTACTACGGGTTCCGCTACTACGCCCCGGAGACGGGCCGGTTCCTCAGCCGCGATCCGATCGGGGCCGCTGGTGGTGCGAACCTGTATGCGTTCGTACGCAACTCGCCAATCGATCTTGTCGACATCCTCGGTCTGGTTGACCCTGAACTCGGTGTCGCTCTCGCAATCGGCCTCGGCTGGGATAACGCCACCGGCCCCTACATCAGCACCGTCAGTCTTGTTGGTAGTGCAGCCCAAGGACTGTGCGACAACTTGAAGTTCCGGGGTGACGTTCACGTTCGGTTCTACACTGGCGGGTTGGGAACAACGCACGGCGACCGGAGCTTCACCGACTTCGCTCTCGATCTTACCGGGTCGCTGTCTGCCACGCTCGGAGAGGGAAGCGGAGCAGGCACGTCATATTACACGCTGAACTACCAGACCCGATCTGCCGTCGAGAACACCTTCCAAAACTCTATCTCTCTCGGTCAGGCACGGAACTACAACTCTGCCCTGGGGCAGAAAACCCGTGTCGGGTTCATGGGACTCAGGGCCGACAACTTCTTCATGCAGTACAACAACGATGTGGCGTGTCCTCCGACCTGGGGCGAGGGCACGGACCATGGATGGACCGGAGGCGGCATCCTTGGACTCTACGTCGGAGGCGGCAACTCGATAGAAACCGGCTTCCAAGACTTCACCGGTGACTTAATCAATCGTCGCCTGCGCCATCCCGGAGACGGGCGCAGTCGTGACGGCTACTATCGACAGACCCAAGGAGACCTGTCACTCAATCGTGCTGAGTGGTTCCTTCGGTACGGCGGTGGTCAAGGTGCTGCGACGCTATCCATCTCAAGCCCGGACTGGCTCAACGTGCAGCACTTCATTCATGACTACATCTCGCCGGGTGCGGCATGCTTCGAGTATCCAGAGTTCCGGTACTCGTTGACTGTCGAAGGTGAAGTCAAGGCCAAGCACTGATGCGCTTGCCATCCCTCAGCACTTTACTCGTGTGCGTGGCGGTTCTCTCCGGATGCCGGACCGATCGCGTTATCTCGGAGTTCCGTCACGTCCCGAAGAATCCCCGCTTCTCGATCCAGCCGGCGGACTACACGCGTACCGACATGCTCGACTTCCAGGCTGTGTACTACACGGTTGATGAGGCGGAAACGAAGTACGGTACTCGGAAAGCGTACAACTACCTTCGCTTCTGGCCAACGGGGCACGTCCTCATCGACTTCGCGGACCATCTCCCCGATGCAAAGGAGGCGGAGGACTTCTCGCACGCGTACCTTGGTTACTACCGCCTGCATGAGCGGAAGATCGTACTTGAGTTCTTCTCGCCTGATACGGGCCGGTGGCGATGGGACTACGGGCGCGACAGTGGGTATGTTGATGGCGACTCCATCGTCATTACGAGCTCCACGCTTGGCGCGAGATCCTGGGAGAATCGAATCGCCTTCACAAGGCATCCCGTCGAGGGACTGAAACGCCGACCAGACTGGTGAGGGCTTCGCAGGAGCAGGGTCATCATGAACGGGGAACGGAACGGGTCCGGGGTAACGGGGTCAACCCTCAAATAACAAATAATACCAGGATGGGAACATCGAGATGAGATTGCAGATGCTGGTTGTGATGGCGATGTGGTTTCTGTCCTTGGCCGCGCAGGGGGAGAATCTGCTGGAGAATCCGGGGTTTGAGTACGAGGGTTCGTGGACCGCGCAGGATTCCGCCTCGTTGAGGAACACGTGGCGCTCGCATGACGGGGGGCAGTTCAATGCGGGGATCCTGGGGCTCTGGGCCACGCGCGGGGCCAATGGCTTTGTCGAACAAGCGGGCATTCCCGTGCTGGCCGGGAAACGGTACCTGTTCCAGGCGTGGCTCTGGGCCGATCTGGGCTGGAAGCCGGCGGAGCAATACATGAGCATTTTGTTCCAGGATTCAACCGGACAAGTCCTGAAGGAGGAGAAGATTCCTTTGCCCAGCCTCCATCCCGTCTGGACGCCGGTCAAGTGCGCGGCCTATGCCCCGATGGGCGCGGTGACGGCCAGCGTGCGCATCGGCGCGCGCGGCGTATCCTTTCACGGGGCGCTGACCATTGACGATTGCTCCTTCGCGAACGAGGACATTCCCGAGTAGTGTCCGGCTCCTGAAGACCATGATCCCGCGTTGGTTCATTCCCGTTTTGCTGGTATCGCTTGCGGCGGTTGTTCGCGGCGAGAACCTGCTGAAGAATCCCGGATTCGAGGAGGGTGGGTACTGGGCTTCCTACTTGTACGCCTATCCGCGAAATGAATGGCGTTCTCATGACGACGGTCGGTACAACGCCGCGATCATGGGCTTGTGGGCGGGAAAGGGCCCGTTAAGCGTCATTGACCGAAAGATATGGGCCGATCAATCGCCCGACGGTATGATCGAGCAACGGGATATTCCCATCGCCCCCGGCCGAAGCTATGTATTCCGGGCCTGGCTCTGGGCCGATCCGGGATGGGCACCCGTGCAACAGTACATGAAGATCATCTTCTATGACCGGGAGGGGTTCATCCTCGGAGAGCGTTCCATTGATCTGCCGACGATTTATCCGATGTGGACCGCGTACGAATGCGCGGCGGCTGCGCCGGCCGGCGCGGTCAAGGCGTCCGTGGCCATCGGCGCGCGCGGCGTGCGGTTGTACGGCGCGATGACGATAGACGATCTGTATTTCGGCGAGTAAAAGCGCCGTGCCGGGCCGGCCGTGGACAGGCCGGACTTGTCTTTGCCCTTCGATCGCGCGAGGCTACGTAGCCGCCCCGGGAACGGGGTGGCAGATATTTCATGGCCGGATGAGTATTTCAAAAATGAATCCTCGCCTCATTGCATACAGCGATGGTTCTGCTATTCTGCCCGCTGTTACGGCGAATCGTACCTTGCCGGGGGATCTCGTCATGAAAGCGAACCGTTTCTGGATAGTCTGGCTGGTCCTGTGGATCGTGGCTTCGGCGGCCCATGGCCAGGCCGAGACCCCGGCGCCGGAACCGGCGGCGGTCATCGTGGATGCGCAGCAGAGCGCGGTGCAGTCGCTCGAGGCGCTGCTCCAGTCCATCGTGAGCCAGGAGCAGGAGGCGGCCCGCGTCCAGCAGGAACTCATCGCGGCGCCGGACGAGGTGACCCGGCAGGAGCTGGCCGATCGGCTGAAGGACCTGCGCGCCGAGGCCGAGGAGGGCCGGCGGCAGTTCGAGCGGTTCGCCGTGGATATCGATCTTTCCCCGTTCGTCGAGGAGGTCAAGACCGGGTTCGATTGGCAGCAGGAACTGGGCAAGCTGCTTAAGCCCATCATGGCCGAGTTCGAGGCCGCCACGGCGGAGACTCGCGCCATGGGGATGCTGCGGGAGAAGATCGCCGACGTGGGTGAGCGACTGGCGCTGGCGGAGACCGCGGTGGCGAACATCGGGCGCCTTCGCGCCCAGGCGGAGTCCCCCGCGCTCCAGGCCCGGCTCGACGAGCGGCTCGCCTACTGGACCCGGCTTCGCGACAACGCGGCCAACGAGCACCGCGCGCTCGAGCTCCAGTTGCAGAACCGGCTCGGGCAGAAGAAGTCGCTGCTCGATTCCACGACCGGCTACGCCAAGAACTTCGTGCGCACCCGCGGCCTGAACCTCGTGTACGGGATCGGCGCCTTCTGCGCCGTCTTCTTCGGACTGCGCGCGCTGGCGGCGCTGTCGCGGCGCCGAAAGAAGGCGAAGAATTTCCGCTCCCGCCTCGCGGCGCTGGTCCTGCACCTGGCGAGCATCCTCGGCGGCCTGCTCGCGATGCTGCTGGTCTTCAACATGGTCGGCGACTGGTTCCTGCTGGGCCTCGTGGTCATCTTCCTGCTGGGCATCGGGTGGGCCGGGATCCGCACGCTGCCCCAGCACATGGAGATGATGAAGCTCGCGCTGAACATCGGCACCGTCCGGGAGGGGCATCGCCTGGCGTGGGAAGGGGTCCCGTATCGCGTGGATTCGCTGGGGTTCTCCGCCAAGCTGGTGAACCCGCTGCTGGACGGCGGGGTGCAGATGCTGCCCGTGCTGGCCCTCGTCGGGCGCTATTCCCGCCCGCCGGGCGAGCGGGAGGAATGGTTCCCCACGCGGCCGGGCGACTGGGTGGAACTATCGGACGGCCAGGCGGGGCGTGTGGCCTACCAGACCCCAAGCTCGGTTCAACTCGTCGCGCTGGGCGGGGCGCAGACTGTCTACCCGACAGCGTCGTTTGTGCAGTTGAACCCGCGGAACTTGGGCACCAACTTCCGGATTGTCGAGACGTTCGGGATCGGCTACCGGCACCAGGCCATCGCGACGACGGACGTCCCCCGCCTGATGCAGGCGCGGCTGGAAGGAGAGTTGGTGAAGGGCTTTGGCGGCGAGAACATCCTCGATGTCCAGGTTTCCCTCAAGGCGGCCGGCGCGTCGTCCCTGGACTACGAAATCCGCGTGGACGTGAAAGGCGAATTGGCGCCGCGGGCCGGCGCACTGCACAGCGAGATCCAGCGCATCCTCGTGGATGCCTGTAACGAGAACGGCTGGGAAATCCCGTTCCCGCAAGTCACGGTGCACCAGGCCTCCTGATGCCCGGGGAATCCCGGGCCCGCCCACCTGTCGGCGGCGTGAAGCGGTTCGTGTTACGGCGTCGGTGCGGGCGCGGCAACGGCGGCCATCGCTTCGCGGACCTCGATGGCGGCGAGGTAGTAGGCGAGGACTTCTTCCAGGTCGGTCCGTTCTTCTTTGTCGCTGCCCGCGGTCTGGATGGCTTCGCGCTGTATGTTCACGGCCTCATCTAGCATGCCCGCCGCATAGTGGACCCGGGCCAGTGTGTCGAGGTGCGAGGCGATCTTCCGCTCGGAGAGGGCCACGGCCCGCGTCGCCGCCTGGTGCGCGATGCCCAGGTCGCACATGGAAAAAGGGGAGGTGCAGGCGATCCAGGCCAGCGTGTTCAACGCGTCCGCGTCGTTCTCGAACGCCGCCTGCATCCGGCGGTAGATGTCCGGGAAACGGGCCGTGTCACCGGTTTGGGCCAGCAGGCCCAGCCACATCTGGAAATACTCCATCCTGGCGTGGCCCTGTTCGATGAGCTCTTCCGCTTTCGCGGCCGCCTTCTCGTACTCCCCGCTCATAACGAGCTCTTGAAGCTCCTCCTCGATCTTCTGGAGCGACTGCGCCGCCTCCATGTTGAACGAGCCCTCCAGCAGTTGGTCCACCGTTTCCTCCAGCCCGGACATCGGATGACCGGACCAGACCACCACGCCCTCCCGGTCCACCACGAAGGCGTGCGGGATGCCGGAGACGTCTTTCATGTACTCATCCACGGTAGCACGATTGGTGTCCACCCCCACGCGGTAGGCCATCTGCATCTTTTCTGCGAACGGCTTGACGGTCTCCTCGGGCTCATCCGTGATGCCGACGATCACGACGTTCTTGTCCTTCCATTTTTCATTGAGCTCGTTGAGATGGGGGATGGATTTCCGGCAGGGCGGACACCATGTAGCCCAGAACTCGATCACGTAAAGCGTTTCGCCGTCCGGTTCCGCGGGATTGACCGGTTCGCCATTCAACCACAGGTCAACCTGGACGGGCGGAGCCTTCTCGCCGACTTCAAGCGCAAAGGCCTTGGAGAAAGTCAGTAACGCGACCAGCATGCTGAAGAACATGGATTTCATGGTGCTGTGCCTTTCGTGGATCCCTATACTATGAAGTGTCCCTAACAAACCACGTCCTGGCGAGTCATGCAACCGAGAAAAAATGCGCTTTGGTTTTTTTTACCTGTTGACTGCACGGGTGCTATGATCTATAAAAAAACTAAATCCTGTTCGCGTCGTTGGGGAGGAGTGTCTTCAGGCTTGGGAGGGCTGGAGATGCCGTCTGGATAATCCGGGCGGCAAGAGGTGGAGGACTAATGTCCCGGTGCCGTTCAACAGCAAAGTGGCGCATGGCTCTGGCCGTGTGTTTCGTTCTGATGCTCTGCGCCGGCCTTGCCCACGCAGATATTATCAGCCTGCTCTCCTACGTCAGCATGTCCCTCGAGGACCCCGAAAACAATCCCTTGCCCGAGGGTTCCGTGGTCCTGATTTTCGGCAGCACGGACGCCGTTAACGACGGCATGGACCAGGTCGGCAACAGCTTCGTCGCGGACTCGACCCGGAACGATGACGTCCTGTTGGGCATGGCCATCGTCGGCCAGCCTTACTACAGCGGCGGCGGCGGCGGGGGCGATGTGATGGGGACGATTCTTTCGGACATGCTGATTACGTGGGACGACACCGACGTGGTCATCAACCACCTTTACATTCGCTTCTTCAATTCAACCAATGTCCCGGACCTGGTCTCCAGTTGGGGGGAATCGCGCCTCGCCGACGCCGACGCGAATTTTCACCTGGTGGAGGCGGACTTCGATATTACGACAAACAGCGTGATCGGCGACCGGGTCTGGTACGACCTGGACGGCGACGGGCTGCAGGAGGACGGCGAAAGCGGTGTGCCGGGCGTCCAGGTCGTCCTCTACCGGGACGGCGCGCCCCTGGCCACCAACACCACGGACGCGACGGGAAACTACCGCTTCAGCTACCTCGCCGCGGGCAGTTACCAACTGGGTTTCGTTCGCGGGAGCTATCCTGCGGGCTACGTGCCGACCGTGCGGGGCCCCACCGGCGCCTCCGATGCGGACGATAGCGATCCGGACTCGTCGACCGACCTGACGGAACTCATCCCGCTGGGCGAAGCAGAACAGGATTTGAGCTGGGACCTCGGGCTGGTGCTGCGCTCCGCGGACGTTTCCCTGACGAAGACGGCGGAGCCGGTGTTCGAGTACGAGCAGAAGTGGTCGATCCCGATCTCGAAGGGGATGCAGTTCACGGACGGGGACTACTGGCTGCGGCTGGAGAGCGGGAAGCCGAGCTTCGACGTGTGGGGGCCGGGCAACCTGAAGAGCACGAACGTGCTGGATTCGACCTGGCACCACGTGGTGGGGCGGTTCACGCGGGGGACGAACGACGCGTGG
>JAGNIJ010000024.1 GCA_018001225.1 Kiritimatiellia bacterium
GCGCGTGCGGTCGGGACAAGTGCAGATGTCGACGATCTTCGACGGCCCACTCGACGACTTCGCCTTTCTGGAAATCCATCGCTTCGGCGATGGGGGTGGGAAAGTTGATGTACCACTGATTGGTGCCGCGCTTGCGTTCGATCAACTGAACTTTCGTTGGATAGCCCATAGAGAGCTCCTTTCTGTAACCTAGTCTATATACTAGGTCCTGAATACCAAGAGAAAAAAGCTCGTTCTCTTCAGGCCATGTCGCGGACTAGTAAAGGGCCAAACACGAGCGGCGGCTCTGCGAGCCGCCCTGCTTGACTACGGTAGCGCCGCACGGTGTGCGGCGGACTTACGGATTCAGCTGCTTCCGAATCGCCAGCGCCGCCGCCAGCGCCGCCGCGCGCCGGCCGGGGATCATCAGCAGGTGATTGCCCAGCGGCCGCTCCAGGAGCGCCGGCAGGACGTCGGGATCGTCGAACTCCACGGTCGCCTGCGTCCGGCAAAGGTTCTCATCCTGCCCGCGCTCGATCACCCGGCCCTGGCCGATCCACCACTCCCGCAGGCGCGGGCCGCCGATGCGGTACACCGTGACCTCGTCGGAGGTCCAGTGCCCGGCGATGGCCGTTCCGCGGCCGGATTCGAAGTGCGTGCGGACCGTGTGGCCCGAGACCAGCGTGAACGGCACGGTGCAGTGCGCCAACGTCAGCCGGTTCGCCCGCAGGTCGAGCCGGGAAGGATTGGCCATCCAGCCCGGCTCGTTCCACAGCGCGTGAATCCAGAGCAGGCCCAGGGCGCTGGGGATATCGCCCTCGCACCCGGCCGGGAGCCCTTCGTCGTTGAGGCGGGCCAGCGCGAGGCAGGCCGTCGCGTCCCGCGCGGTCAGCAGGTCGAAGCAGCGCAAGGTCAGTGCCGTCAACCGATGCTGCGCGATCAGGTCTCTCAAGGCCTGATCCATCGTCCGGCCCGCGTCGAGCGCGCGGAGGCATTCCTCCACCGGGATGTAGGCCAGCTCCGGGCCCCACGCGGTGCGCACCAGCTCCGCGTCCGGCGGGCTGGTGAGCAGCCAGTCGGAGGGCATGCCGATCAGGCCCAGGCGCGCCGCGTGCAGGACGCGATTGGCGCGCAGCGCTTCCACGGCCCCGGCGATCGACCGGAATCCGGGATCGTCGTCGCCCGCCTCGGGATCGAAGTAGAACACGCGGCCCGGGATGCCCGCGTTGTGCAGCGAGGCGAAGAACTCGAGCGACGCCGCCAGGGAGCTGTGGTGGGGGATGGCCAGCACCCAGACGGGGCGGCGGCCCACGCGGTCCCAGGCGTCGCGCAACTGCTTCATCAAGCCCTCGGTCCCGCCGCTGATCGGCAGCACCAGGAGCACCTCGTCCCCCGGGGACACCGACGCGCCGTGGGGCGCCGGCGTCAGCGACAGGGTCGCTAGGCGGCGGGCGCAGAGATCGGCCAGGCTCTGCATGGCCGCCGCCTCGTGCAGCGGTGAATGCGCCATGAAGTAGGTGATCGGGGACGAAGTCATGGCCGCATCGTACCCAACCCGGGCCGCGCGCACAATCGCGCATCCTCCTGAATCTTCAGCGTGCGTGAGTTTTCTGTACGATCCGGTCTAATGTGACACGGGCGTCTCGCCCGCGCCTTTTCACGGCCGGGACGGCCGTGCCACACTTCAGATCCAATCGTTCGCTGAAGATTCAGGCGCATCCCAGGACTGATTCATGAGAACGGTGAACCCTCGATCCGTGAAGGGGATGCGATTTTTCTCGAGGGGACTCCCCTCGCGAAACGCGGGGGTCCGGAATCCGCGGAGCCAACCGGCCCCGCGACCGGGGGCGGTCGCGGGCTACGCCGAGTGTCGCATCCGCGGCGTCCGCGTAGCGCGGCCTCGCCCTCGAGGCCGACGCATGCCCTGCTGTGCGCGGGCCTTGTTCTTCCATGGTTGGAACGGGTTACGCTCCTTTATAAATCAGTCCTGGGCGCATCCTTGTCCGCCGGCAATTCCCTTGCCCGGGCGCCCCGGTTTGGCCTATCCTTGCAAAAAAAGGGGCATGCCGATCATGGGAAACTGGTCCAATTTCGTGGCCTGGTGGAAAAGGGCGTGGGGCCGCCAACCCTCCGGGGATTACGTGCCCGTCGAGCCGGATTCGTCGGCCGGGAGCCCGGAACCGGCCCAGGAGAAGTCCGGCCGGATCATCCGTTGGCCCGGCTCGCGCCGGGACCGCCAGCTGGCCGCGCTCCAGGAAGGCTACGTGGAGATGCTGGGCCTGATGCGCGGCATCCGCGAGCACTTGGAAAAGCAGCAGGGCGTGCAGGAGAAAATGGTCCACGTCCTCGACCGCCTGCCGGAATCGATGGACGGGCTCAAGAACGTCGGCCGCGCGGCGGAGCAGCAGGTCGAGGTCATGTCGCTGCTGCGGAAGCAGATCGAGTCCGGCGCCACGCACGACCAGCAGCTGATCGACAGCATGAACCGTTTCAACCAGACGCTCTCCGTCATGGACCAGACCAGCCGCACGTCGGGCCGCGCGGTGGAACAGTTGATCGGAAAGTCCGCCGACTCGGAGAAGATGCTGCGCGAGGCCATGGAGCGTTCCGAGCGGCGGTTCATGATCGTCACGGGTGTCTTTGCGGTCGTGGCCGTGCTCGCGGCGGGCGCGGTGATGTTCCTGGTCTGGGCCGGCCGGACGGCCGCGCCGGCCGACCGCACCCCGGCGCCCGCGGCGGCGATGGAAGCGGCGCCCTCCGCGGACATCACGGCGTCGGAATCCGAGGGCTTGCCCCCCGGCGCCATACCGGTGCCTCCCGAGACCCTGGAGCCCCCAGTGGATGAGCCGGAACCGGCGCCGGCCGAAACGATGGAACCCGCGGTCATGCCCGAGTTGACCCCGGTGGAACCGGCGCCCGAGCCGGAGCCCGCCGTCGAGGCCCCTCCGCCGGAAACGGCGGTGGAAGCAGCGCCTGCCGAACCCGAAAAGCGCGTGAGGAAGCCCCGCCGCTCCGCCCGGCGGCCGTCGCTCGAACCGGCGCCCGCGGAGCCGGAGGCGCCATGAAATACGAACAGGCCGGGCTGGGACGGGTCTTCGTGCTGCGCTTGGAGGACGGGGATATCGTTCACGAAGTCATCGAGAAATTCGCCGCCGAACAGAAGATCCGCGCGGCGTCCGTCATCGTGGTGGGCGGCGCGGACAAGGGAAGCCGCCTGGTCGTCGGACCCGAGAACGGCCGGAGCGATCCGCCGATCTCCCTGATCCATACGCTCGACGACGCCCACGAAGTCGCCGGCACGGGCACGCTCTTCCCCGACGAGGAAGGGAACCCGTTCCTGCACCTTCACCTCGCCGCCGGCCGGGGCGATCGCGCGGTCACCGGCTGTGCCCGGGTCGGGGTGAAGACCTGGCACGTGCTGGAGGTGGTCCTGGTGGAGCTGACCGGCAGCCGCGGCGTGCGCCGGCTCGATCCGAAGCTGGGGTTCAAGCTGTTGGACCCCGAGGGCCCCTGACGCCAACTCCGAGGCACCCATGAGCGACAAGGTCGACGAACTCGATGTATCGGTGGTGGTCCCGGTCTTCAACGAGCAGGAGAGCGTGGCGCCCCTGATGAAGGCGCTTCACGAGTCGCTGTCCGCGCTGGGCCGGAGCTACGAGATGGTGCTGGTGGACGACGGCAGCACGGACGGCACCTGGGCTCAACTGGCGGAAGGCGCCCGGCGCTATCCCGGTGTGCGCCTGGTCCGACTGCGCCGCAATTTCGGCCAGACCGCGGCCATGAGCGCCGGGTTCGACCAGGCCCGCGGCCGCGTCATCGTCACGCTGGACGCGGACCTTCAGAACGACCCGGCGGATATCGGCCTGCTACTCGCGCGCGTGGACGCCGGGGCGGACGTGGTCAGCGGCTGGCGCAAGGACCGGCAGGACAAGTTCCTCTCCCGGCGGCTCCCGTCGGTGATGGCCAACGCGCTGATCAGCCGGATCACCGGCGTGAGGCTCCACGATTACGGCTGCACGCTGAAGGCCTACCGCCGCGAGGTGCTGCAGGGCGTCCGGCTGTACGGCGAGATGCACCGGTTCATCCCGGCCCTCGCCAGCTGGGTGGGGGGGCGGCTGGAGGAGGTCGAAGTCCGCCATCACGCGCGCCGCTACGGGAAATCCAAGTACGGCCTCTCCCGGACCACGCGCGTCATCCTCGACCTCATCACGGTGAAGTTCATCCTGCACTACAGCCGGGGGCCCATCCAGATCTTCGGGCGGATCGGCGGGCTGCTGGGCGTGGTCGGGCTCTTCATGCTGGCCGTCATGGCGGCCGCGAACCTGTCGTACCGGCTCTTCGGAACGACGTTGGCCGCCGACCTGATCAAGCGGCCCTTCTGGATCATGACCTCGTTCATGCTGGTGTTCTTCGGCCTGCAGTTCATCAGCATGGGCCTGCTCGCCGAGATGCAGATCCGCACGTACCACGAATCGCAGAGCAAGCCCATCTACGTGATTCGCGAAACGCTGGACAGCCCGGCGGGCGGCGCCCGCGCGCCCGCATGACACCGCTGGCGTGGAGCAGCGGTTCCCCGGAATCCGCGGCCGCCCGCGCGCTGGAGTCCGCGGGCGAACAGGCCTGGCTCATCGGCGTGTTCTTCCTGGTCATCACCGGCCTCGGGCTGGCGGCAGACGCCGCGCTGGGGATCGCCCTCTGGCGGCGGGCGCCGCGCTGGCCGGTGCGCGAGCGGATCCTGCTTCGTCGCCCCTGGTTCTGGCGGGAGGCCCTCGGCGTGATGATCTGGCTCGCGGCCTGGTACTCGTCGATTCTTGTCCTGCAGCCGCTCTGGCGTGCCGCGGGCCGGTGGGAAACCCTGTGGGTCGTGCTCCAGAGCGCCCTGTTCAACCTCGTGGGCCTGTGGCTCGTGAGCCGGTCGCTGTCCCGGCGCGGGCTGACCTGGCGCAGGGCGTTCGGCGGGCTCCGGGCGGGCTGGCCCGCGCGGCTGGGCGCGGGGGCCCTGTACTACCTGGCCGCCATGCCGTTCATCTGGTTCTATTCCCTGGTCTACCAGGCGGGCCTGCGGGCCAGCGGCTACACGCCCGAGTGGCAGGACGTCGCCGCGGCCTTCGCCGGCGAATCCTCGGGCGCCGTACGCCTGCTGCTGTTCCTGCTCGCCGTCGGGCTGGCCCCGGTGTTCGAGGAGGTCATCTTCCGCGGCATCCTGCTCCCCCTCGTCGCCCGGCGCTGGGGCGTCGCCGCGGCCGTGGTCGCCGTGTCCGCGCTCTTCGCGCTGGTGCACGGACACCTGCCGTCCCTCCTGCCCCTGTTTCTGATCGCCGTCGCGTTCTCGCTGGGCTATATTTACTCGGGCTCGCTGCTGGTGCCCGTGACCATGCACGCGCTCTTCAACGGGATCAACCTGGTCATGCTGGGCTGGCTCCGCTGACCCGGCGTCGGGAGGATGGCATGGCCCTGAAAACCATAGAATGGGTTCCGGACGGCGGCCGCGGGCTGGTCCCGGGCCGCGTGCGCCTGATCGACCAGACCAAGCTGCCGGAGGCTCTGGTCTACCTGGAGACCCGCGACGTCCGGGAGCTCTGGACGGCCATCCGCGAACTCAAGGTCCGCGGCGCGCCCGCGATCGGCGTTGCCGCCGCCATGGGCGTGGTGCTGGCCGCGCAGGCCAGCGCGGCCTCCGACACGCCGGGCCTGCTCAAGGCCGTCAACGAGGGCGCCGCGTACCTCGCCGGTTCGCGGCCCACCGCGGTGAACCTGTTCAACATGCTCGAGCGCATGAAGAAGGCGGCCGCCGGGCTCGCCGGCCTGCCCCCCGGCCGTTTCAAGGAGGCCCTCGCGAAGGAAGCCCGGGCCATCCGCGACGAGGACGCGGAGATGTGCCGGGCCATCGGGCGGCACGGCGTGAGCCTTTTGAAAGACGGTTGCACCGTCCTCACGCACTGCAACGCCGGCGGCCTGGCCACGGCGGAATACGGCACCGCGCTGGCGCCGGTTTACCTCGCCCGGGAGCAGGGCTGGAAGATTTCCGTCTTCGCAGATGAGACCCGCCCGCTGCTCCAGGGAGCCCGGCTGACCGCCTGGGAGCTGATGCAGGCCGGCGTGGATGTCACGCTGATCTGCGACAACATGGCGGCGTCCGTGATGGCGACGGGAAAAATCCATGCCATCCTCGTCGGCGCCGACCGGATCGCCGCCAACGGCGACACGGCCAACAAGATCGGCACCTACTCGCTCGCCGTCCTGGCCGCCGCCCACGAGATCCCGCTCTACGTGCTGGCGCCAACCACCACCTTCGATCTCACGATCCCCGACGGCCGCCATATTCCCATCGAGCACCGCGCGGCGGAAGAGGTCACCGAGGGCCTGGGCCGCCGCACCGCCCCGCGCGGCGTGAAGGTGCACTCGCCGGCCTTCGACGTCACCCCGGCCGGCCTGATCCGCGCCATCGTCTGCGAGCGCGGCATCGCCCGCTCGCCGTACGAAAAAAGCTTGGCCGCGCTATGGCGCGGCAAGCCGTGAGGAGCCGATGTCCACGTTTCATGAACTTGGCGAACGGGAGGTGATCCGCCGGCTCGCGCGGCTGGTCCCCGGCCGGCCGGATGTCCGCGTGGGCATCGGCGACGACGTGGCGGTGGTCGAGCACGCGGGCGCGCACGACCTGCTCCTCACGTCCGACGCCGTAATCGAGAAGGTCCATTTTCTTTCGGATGCCGAACCCGGGCGGGTGGGGCACAAGGCGGTGGGCCGGGTCTTGAGCGATTTCGCGGCGATGGGGGGCGAACCGTTGTGGGCTCTGGTGGATCTCGTGGCCCCGCCGGACACGCAGGTCGAGTGGGCCGAGGCCGTCTATCGCGGCGCCGCCCGGCTGGCGTCCCGCTTCAACCTGGCCATCATCGGCGGGGACACCACGGGCGGCCCCGTTCGCGAGTTGCACGTCTTCGGCGTCGGGCGCGTCCCGGTTGGGACGGCCGTGCTGCGTTCCGGCGCCCGGCCCGGGGATGTGCTGTATGTCACTGGCGCCCTCGGCGGCAGCCTGGCGGGGCGGCACCTTTCGTTCGAGCCGCGCGTGGCCGAGGGGCTCTGGCTGCGGGAGGGCCGCTGGGCCACCGCGATGATGGACATCAGCGACGGGCTGCTCGTGGACCTGGCGCGGCTGCTGGAGCGAAGCGGCGCGGGCGCCGAGCTCCGGGCGGAGCGGGTGCCCGTTTCGCCGGAGGCCCGCGCCGCGAAGGACGGGCGCAGCCTGCTGGACCACGCGCTGGCGGACGGCGAGGATTACGAACTGCTCTTCACCGTGCCCGCGGACAAAGCGACGGCCTTTGTATCTGCGTGGGCGGCACAGTTTGACTTGCCCTGTACGGCCATCGGCGCCATCGCGGGTGAAAACCTGGTGCTCCTGGATCAGGCCGGGAAGCCCATCGTACCGGGACAGGCCGGCTACGAGCATTTCATATGATGGAGGCAGGCCGCCCCCGGCCTGCAAAGACGCCGCCCACGCGCGTCATAGACGCGCCGCTACAGGGCCTCCCCTCTGTAGTGGCGGCTCTACGAGCCGCCCGCGGGCGCCGGCTCGTGCGCCTTGCGCCCGTACACCTTCTCGTAGGCGCGACAGTAGGGACACACACCGCCCTCGATCGTTTTGACGAACCAGAACGCCATCCCGCGCTGTTTCCGGCGGGCGTGCCGGCACACGGGACACTCCACGCACTGCTGCGCCATCCGGCGGTCGCGCTCGGTGATTTCCGCGCTCCCGGTCATGGCGCCGCCTTTTCCTGTTCCACGATGCGGCCGCCTTTTTGCAGGATGATCTGCGAACCCCCGCTGTCCACCTGGCCCCGGCTGCGGTTGGCTCCGAGGTCCACGCTGGCCGCAAGGCCGTTCTCAATGACGACCTGGCCATTCGTATAAATCAGGATTTCCTGTCCCCCGAGCAGGCTGGAACCCCGCGGCTTGCCGAGGATATCGATCACCCGCTCGCGCGTGTCGCCGACCTGCACTTGCGCCGCCTCCGGCTTTTCCTCGGCGGGCCGGTTCTTCCAGCGAAAATACGCGTACGCGGCAAGGCCGGCGATGACGAGCGCCGCGAGCAGCATGTATCCGATGCGGGGTCCGCTGCTGGGCCAGTCCTCGTCCGGGTCGCGGGCGGGAGTTCGCTCGGGGTCGTGTATGGGCGGGGTGAAATGATCCATGGCCGCTCCCGGTTGATGTCTGCCGGAAATCCTAGGGGCCCAGCCCCCCCGCGTCCAGTCCAAAGCCTCCGATGATTTTGTTTCGTTCGGTGCCCGCCTTCCGCTATAAACGGCGGCGCGAAAGGAATCCCGGCATGGCTTTATCACTCTTTCTTATCGGCGCGCCGCGATCGGGCAAGACCGCCGTTTTCGAGGCGCTGACCAACACGCCCGAGGGGCATCATTCCAGCGCCAAGGGCGCGCACCGCCTCGGCTCGGTCAAGGTGCCCGACGCGCGCCTGGCCGCGCTGCGGGACCTGTACCAGCCGAAGAAATACACGCCGGCGGAGGTGACTTTCGTGGACGTCGCCCTTCCGCCCGTAGCCGAGGGGGGGCATGCCCTGACGGCCTTGGCGACGCTGCTGGGCGAGGCCGACGCCTTCGTGCTGGTGGTCCAGGCCTTCGGCGACATGGACAGCCGGGGCAAGCCGCTGGACCCGGCCGCGCAGCTGGAATCCACCGCGCTGGAACTGGTCTTCGCCGACCTGGAAAAAGTGGAGACGCGCCTCGGGCGCATCGAGCACGAAAAGAAGCGCGGGCTGAAGACCAATCCGGCCGAAGAAGCCGCCCTGCAGAAGGGCAAGGCGGCCCTCGAGGCCGGGACGCCGCTGCGCCGGGTGGAGTGGACCGGCGAGGAGGAGAAAACGCTTCGGACCTTCCAGTTCCTGTCCATGAAGCCGGCCCTCATCGTCGCGAACGTCGGGGAAGGGGACTTGAGCGGGGCCGGCCTGGGGGCCTTGCGCCAAGCGGCTCAACGCTTCGGGTGCGAACTGCTGGTCTTCTGCGCGGTGCTGGAGGCGGAAATGGCACAACTGGAACAGGCCGCGCAGGCGGCCTTCCTTTCGGATTACGGGCTGACTGAACCCGCCCGCGTCCGGTTGATCCAGGCCGCCTACCGGCTGTTGAACCTGATCAGCTTCTTCACCGTGGGCGAGGACGAGGTGCGGGCGTGGACCATCCGGCAGGGCACGCAGGCCCAGGCCGCGGCCGGCAAGGTGCACAGCGATATCGAGCGGGGCTTCATCCGCGCCGAGACCGTCGCCAGCGCGGAATTGTTGAAAACCAGGTCATGGTCCGCCTGCCGCGACAACGCCACGCTGCGGCTGGAAGGCAAGACCTACGAGGTCCAGGACGGCGACGTCATCCACTTCCGGTTCAACGCGTAGACGGTCTCGCGGGAGCTCGACCCTCCATCTTCACGCCGATGAACCTGGAGGGCGGAGCTCCTGCGACGCCGGTTCCGGATAGAGACGTACCGGTCCGCGGCCTCATGTCCCGATCGAGAACATCGTCTCCAGGTCGTGCCTGGAATACACCTGGAAGGCGATCAGGGTCTGCGAGCGGGTGATGCCCTTCACCTTGAGGAGATGCTTGGTGACCAAGTCCGCCAGGCCCTCGTTGTCCTTCACCCGGATGATCGCGACGAGGTCGAACTGCCCGGCCACCGAGTAGACTTCCGAGATGCCGGCCTGCCCGGCCAGTTGCTCCGCGACCTCGTTCACCTTGTCACGATCTACGTTCAGCAGCACCATTGCGGTAACCATGAGATTGCCTCCTTCGCGGGGTTCCGTTTAAACTGGTCCCAGCATAGCATGCGCTGCCTGAAAATAAAGACGTTCAAGCCGGGAGAGGAGAAACCGAAATCGGTCATTTCCATCCCCCTGGCGGTCGCGCGCCTGGCCGGGAGGCTTCTCCCGCGGCCCGTGGCCGAGGACTTGGCCCGCAAGGGAATCAACGTGCCGGAGATCCTCGCCATCATTACGAAGGAAGGCCTCCGCGGCACGCTGATCGAAATCGAAAAGAACGGCGAGCGGACGGTGGTATCGGTGGAATAGTCCTCCACCATTCACTATTCACCATCCACCCTTCACTTCTTCTCCGCCCCGTCCTCCGGCAGCACCAGGTTCAGCAGGATGCCCACGATGCCGGCGAGGCCGATGCCGCCCATCGAGAACCGCCCGCAGGTGATCGTCAGGTCGCCGATGCCGACCACGAGAATGACCGAGGCGATCACCAGGTTCCGCGGCTTGCTCATGTCGAGCTGCGCCTTGACCAGCGTCCCGGCGCCGATGGCCGCGATCATGCCGAAGAGCAGCACCATGATGCCGCCCATCACGGGGGAGGGGATGGTGCGGAGGAAGCCGCCGAGCTTGCTCACGAACCCGACGAGCATCGCCGTCACCGCCGCGATCCGCATGTACCGGGGATCGAACGCCCGTGTCAGCGCCACCGCCCCGGTGACTTCCGAGTACGTGGTGTTCGGCGGCCCGCCCAGCAGCGCGGCCAGGGAGGTGGCCAGGCCGTCGCCCAGCAGGGTGCGGTGCAGGCCGGGATCGCGGACGTAGTCCTGCCCGGTCACGTTGGAAATGGCGAGGATATCCCCGACATGCTCGATCGAGGGCGCCAGCGCCACCGGCACCAGGAAGGCGACGGCCGCCCAGTCCAGGCGCGGCCACTCGAATTGCCCGCAGCGCAGCGCCTCGCTCCAGGGCGTCGAAAACCAGGGCGCCGCGTGCAGGGCCTCGAAGTTCACCCGGCCCAGGATCAGGCAGATCGTGTACCCGACCGCGACGCCGCACAGGATGGGGATCAGACGGAGCATGCCCCGCCCGAAGATCACGGCGGCAATCGCCGTGCCGAGCGAGACCAGCGCGACGATCATGGCCTGGCCCTCCGGCGCGCCGCCGGAAGCGAACGACTTGCACATGCCGACCGCCACGGGGGCCAGTTTCAGGCCGATGACCATGATCACCGGCCCGGTGACGATCGCCGGCATCAGGCGATGGATCGTGCCCGTGCCGCCAAAAAAGATCATCAGGCTCAAGACGAGGTACAGCAGCCCGGCGGCGGCCAGGCCGCCGAGCGTGGCCCCCATGCCGAATTGCTCCACGGCTTGCTGGATGGGCGCGATGAACGCAAAAGAACTGGCCAGGAAAATGGGCACCTTTCCCCCCGTGATGGCATGAAACAGGAGGGTCCCGGCCCCGGCCGTAAACAGGGCAATGCATGGCGAGAACCCGGTCAGCAACGGCACCAGAACCAGGGCTCCAAAAGCAACGAAAAGCATCTGAACGCCAAGAACCGTCCTGCGAAGAATGTCCATGGGCCTTCCTCCTTAACAGCATGCACGATAACGAGGTCAGCCGGTTCGGTCAATGAAACAAGAGTTCATGCAGATTTACAGATCAACGAGAAATACGAAATTACAAGTAATCCATATTTCATGCTATTATTTAAGTCTGCCTTTAATGAAATGTCGATTGTTTGCTATAAATGTGAGCTTTTATACTGACAGATACCGTTTATGCTTGTATTATAAGCAGACTATTATCAATATTTATCTTGCATGCTTTGCTTCTCATGGTATCTTATCAGTAAATATTGCAGTTATTCTTGATTAAAAGGGGAAGATATGACTGAAAAGAGACTAGATGGGGCACAGGCTTTAATCAAGTGCCTGGAAAGGGAGGGCATCGAGTACATGTTTGGCCTGTCTGGTGGAGCGGCCATACCGATATTCGATGCTTTGATCACAACCAATACGAAGATCAAGTTTGTCCTTGTCAGGCATGAGCAGGGCGCGGCACACATGGCCGATGGCTATGCCCGGGCTACCGGAAAGCCGGCGGCGGTGCTGGTGACCAGCGGGCCGGGCGCGACGAACACGCTGACGGGAATCATGACGGCGCACATGGATTCGGTGCCGATGATCGTGATTACCGGGCAGTCGGTGTCCTGGATGCTGGGCAAGGACGCCTTCCAGGAGGCGGACATCTTCGGCATCACGATGCCCGTGGTGAAGCACAGCTACCTGGTGAAGAATTCGAACGACATTCCGCGGGTGGCGCGCGAGGCGTACCACATCGCGACGACGGGTCGGCCGGGGCCGGTGCTGATCGATATCCCCAAGGACGTGAGCGCGGGGGCCTGCACGGCGGACCTCTACCAGGAAATGGACCTGCCGGGCTACAAGCCGTACCCGGAAGCCATGGACAAGGAGAAGATCCTGGAGATCGCCGAGGCGCTGAACAAGTCGCGCAAGCCCGTGCTGCTGGTGGGCCATGGCGCGATCATCTCGGACGCCTGTGCGCAGGTGAAGGCGCTGGCGGAGAAACTGAACGCCCCGGTGGTGAACACGCTGCTGGGCAAGGGCGGCTTCCCGGAAACGCACCGGCTGGCGCTGGGCATGCTCGGCATGCACGGCACGGCCTACGCAACCAAGGCCGTGGTGGAGGCCGACCTGATCATGTCCATCGGGTCGCGGTTCGACGACCGCATCATCGGCCAGCCGGACAAGTTCGGCCGCAACGCGACGAAGATCCATATCGACGTGGACCCGATGGAAATCGGCAAGATGATCAAGCCGGACCTGTTCATCATCGGCGATGCGCGGCCGATCCTGGACGAGTTGAACAAGCACGTGGCGCGGCTGGACACCTCCGAATGGCTGGCCCACCTGGAGGGCTACAAGAAGAAGTACCCGCTGCACTACAAGAAGCAGGGCGGGCTGAAGATGCAGCACATCATGGACGAGCTGTACAAGCTGACCGGCGGCAAGGCGGTCGTGGTGACCGACGTGGGCCAGCACCAGATGTGGGCGGCGCAGTTCTGGAAGACGGACGGCCGCAACGACTGGTTGAGCTCCGGCGGCGCCGGGACGATGGGCTACGGCCTCCCGGCGGCCATCGGCGCGCAGTTCGGGCGGCCGAAGGAAACGGTCATCGTGTTCTGCGGCGACGGCGGGTTCCAGATGACCATGCCCGAGCTGGCCACGGCGTGCCTGCACAAGCTGCCGATCAAGATCATCGTGCTCAACAACCATTACCTGGGCATGGTGCGGCAGTGGCAGCAGCTGTTCTACGACGACCGCAGGAGCGGCGTGGACCTGGAGGGCAACCCGGACTTCGCCAAGCTGATCGAGAGCTACGAGAACGGGAGAGGCCTGACCCTGAAGCGGCCGGCCGACGTGCGGAAGATCCTGACCCGCGCCCTGGAGTACAACGACGGGCCGTGCCTGGTGAACGCCGAGGTGGTGAAGACCGACAACGTCTTTCCCATGGTGCCCGCGGGCCGCGCCCTCGAGGACCTCCTCGTGGAGCCCCCGCGCCAGAAGATGGAAAAACCCACGGGTTCGACGTGAGCCGAGGAAGGAAAGGATAGGACCATGAGCAAGATGGCGAACGGCAGTGATATCCATACCTTGAGCGTGTACGTGGCCAACAAGCCCGGCGTGCTGGCCCGCATCGCGCAGGTCTTCGCCCGGCGCGGCTTCAACATCGATTCGCTGGTCGTGTCTTCGTCCGTGGACGGCAACTTCTCCCGGATGACGATCACGGCCAAGGGCGACCCGTCGGGCCTCCAGCAGGTGATCGAGGCCTTGCGCAAGCTCATCGACGTGCTGCACTGCGTGGACCACACCGGCGAGGACATCGTGGTGCGCGAGCTGGCACTGGTGAAGATCAAGGTCACCGCGGAGGAGCGGACCGAGGCGCTTCAAATCGCGGATCATTTCGGCGCGAAGACCGTGGACCTGACGGAGACCTCCATGATCCTGATGGTCACCGGCACCACGGACAAGCTGGACGCGATGATCGGCCTGGTGAAGAAGTTCCAGGTCATCGAACTGGTGCGGACGGGCAAGGTGGTCATGGCCCGCGGCGCGGAAGAGACCTGATCGGACCTCCTTCACCGGCCGGCAAGCCGGCCGGGGTCGCACGGCCCCGGCGGGCTTGATCGAGAAGAAAACGGCCCCGGCGGGCTTGTCCCGCCGGGGAAGAAGGTCTATCGTCGGTCCATGCTGCTTCCGCTGGTCCACAACCTCCATTACTCCTGGTCCGGATGGCCGTCGGCCGCCGAGTTCCCCTTGGAGCCCGCCGCACCGTTCCTTGACGATCTCCGGGCGGCCTGGCGCCGCGACGGGCTTGAACTGGAGTCTCGTAACTGGCGGCCCGACGTCATCAGCATGACCTTCCACGCGGCTCCAGACGCCTCGCCCGTGTTCATCACCGCCCGCGTGAAGGGGCGCATTCAGCACACGTTGCGCCGGTCCGGTACGCCCTGCGATTTCAGCCGGAAAGTGGCGCTGCGCTCCCTGGGGGACAATCAGTCCGACGTCGTGGGAAACTATCTTCGAGAGCAGACGGCCCGCGCGGACTTCGCGGACGAGCGGTATCGGGCCACGCTGCGGGAGGCAAGCCTTGAGGACGCCACGGTGGATTTGTCCGCCCCCGCGGAAACGAATAGCGGGAGATACTGGTACAACCTGCATCTGGTGGCCGTTACGCAGGACCGGGTTCGAGTCGGCCGCGAGGATTTCCTGTACAAGATTCGGGACGGTGTGCTCGCCTGGGCGCGGGAGATGGATTGCCGCCTTGGATCGCTGGCGCTGATGCCGGACCATGTTCATCTGGCGGTACGGGGCGCCCTGGCGCGGTCGCCCATGGAGTTGGCGGAGACGCTGTGGAGAACGCTCAACCGGGCCGCCGGCTGCCGGCTCATGAGCGATAAGGTCTACGCGGGTACGTTTTCGGAGTACAGCGTCAAGGTGGTGCTGTGAAGGAGGCTCGGACCTCCTTCACCGGCCGGGCAAGCCGGCCGGGGTTGATTAGGAACGGCCCCGGCGGGCAAGCCGGCCGGCGTTGATTAGGGGCGGCCCCGGCGGGCTTGTCCCGCCGGGGAAGAAGGTCTGGGAAGTCCGGCGGATTGACCCTGCCGCCCGCCCCCCGTATAGTCTCTCCTCCATGAGCAAAACACTTTTCGAGAAAATCTGGGACCGGCACGTGGTCCGGACGCTGCCGGACGGCAGCGTGCTGCTGTTCATCGACCGGCACCTGGTGCACGAGGTGACCAGCCCGCAGGCCTTCGAGGGGCTGCGGCTGGCGGGGCGCAAGGTCCGCCGCCCGGAGCTGACCTTCGCCACGATGGACCACAACGTGCCGACGGACCAGCAGGCCGTCATCCGCGACCCCATCTCCAAGGCGCAGGTGGAGGCGCTGGAACAGAACTGCCGCGATTTCGGCGTCACGCTGTACGACCTGCAGAGCGACCGCGTGGGCATCGTCCATATCATCGGCCCCGAACTGGGCCTGACGCTGCCGGGGACGACCATCGTGTGCGGCGACTCGCACACGGCGACGCACGGCGCGTTCGGCACGCTGGCGTTCGGCATCGGGACCTCGGAGGTCGAGCACGTGCTGGCGACCCAGACGCTGCGCCAGAAGAAGCCGAAGACGTTCCGGGTCGAATACACCGGCCGCCTGAAACCAGGCGCCACGTCGAAGGACATGATTCTGAAGCTGATCGGCCTGATCGGGACGGCCGGGGGCACGGGCTATGTCCTGGAGTACGCCGGCACGGCTGTCTCCGCGCTGTCCATGGAGGCGCGGATGACGATCGGCAACATGAGCATCGAGGCCGGCGCGCGCGCCGGGATGATCGCGCCCGACGACACGACGTTCCAGTACATCGCCTCGGGTAAACGCCCGTTCGCGCCGAAGGGCGCCGCGCTGGACAAGGCCGTGGCCTTCTGGAAGACCCTGCCCAGCGAGCCCGGCGCAAAGTTTGACCGCGAGCTGACCATCGACGCCTCGGCCATCGCGCCGCAGGTGACGTGGGGCACCAGCCCCGGCATGGTGACGGACGTCAGCGGCGTGGTGCCGGCGCCCGGCCAGGTACCCGGCTACAGCGCCAAGGACGTCGAGCAGGCGCTGGCCTACATGGGCCTGGCGCCGGGGACGCGCATCACGGACATCAAGGTGGACACCGTGTTCATCGGGAGCTGCACGAACGGGCGCATCGAGGATCTGCGCAAGGCGGCCGCCATCCTGAAAGGGCGGAAAATCGCGAAGAACGTGCGCGCGATGGTCGTGCCCGGCTCGGCCGCCGTGCGCCGGCAGGCGATGGCGGAGGGGCTGGACAAGATCTTCACCGCCGCCGGCGCGGAATGGCGCTACGCGGGCTGCAGCATGTGCCTGGCGATGAATCCCGACCAGCTGAAGCTCGGCGAGCGGTGCGCCGCGACGTCCAACCGCAACTTCGAGGGCCGCCAGGGCAAGGGCGGGCGCACGCACCTGTGCAGCCCCGAGATGGCCGCCTGGGCCGCCGTCGAAGGGCATTTCGTGGATATCCGGGAGCGAATGTGATATCCTGACCGTGGAGCAAACGATATGGCCAATACCTATACTGCCGTGATGAAACAGGACGGGGCGTGGTGGATCGGCTGGATTGAGGAAGTTCCTGGAGTCAACTGCCAGGAGCGGACGAGGGAGAAACTGTTGGTGAGTCTCCGCACCACCTTGGCGGAAGCCTTGGACTTGAACCGCCAGGAAGCGATTCGAGCGGCCGTATCCAACTATAGCGAGGAACTGGTTACGATATGAAGCGCGTCATACTGCTCAAGCATTTGCGAGAGCAGGGTTGCGTGTTCATCCGGGAGGGCGGAAGTCATTCATGGTGGCAGAATCCGGCGCAGAACCGACGCTCCTCCGTGCCCCGGCATACGGAAATCAACGATCTACTAGCCCGCAAGATATGCAAAGACCTGGGAATTCGCTCTGTTTAACAAAGACTATCTCATGAATGCTTTTACCACCCATCGCGGGATCATCGCGCCGCTGGACAACGCCAACGTGGACACGGACCAGATCATCCCGAAGCAGTTCCTGAAGTCCATCAAGCGGACCGGCTTCGGCGAGGCCCTGTTCTTCGACTGGCGCTACCTGCCGGACGGGAAGCCCAACCCGGACTTCCCGCCCAACCGGCCCGAGTTCAAGGGCGCCTCCATCCTGGTCGCCCGCAATAATTTCGGTTGCGGCTCCAGCCGCGAGCACGCCGTCTGGGCTGTGATGCAATACGGCTTCCACGCCGTCATCGCGCCCTGGCAGCAGCGGGGCGATACGCGGGTGCCGGCCTTCGCGGACATCTTCCGGAACAACTGCGTGCAGAACGGCCTGCTGACCGTCGAGCTGTCCGAGGCCGAGGTCGAGGAGATCTTTCAGATGGTCGGCCGGTTCCCCGGGCTGGAGGCCACGGTGGATCTGGACGAGCAGCGCGTCGTGCTGCACCTGCCCGAGGAGATCGCCTTCCATTTCCAGATCGATCCCGGGGTCAAGGAGCACCTGCGCCGCGGCCTGGACGCCATCGGGCTGACCCTGCAGCATGAGGCGGACATTGCGGCGTTCGAGAAAAGCCATGATGTGCAGATGGCCCGGTAGGGGCGCCGCTCGTCGGCGCCCGCCCTGTAGTACGCGCTTCGCTTCACTACAGGGCCCGCGGGCGTCGCAAGCGACGCCCCTACGGTAGACCCATGCTCCAGCAAACCTTCCTCCACCTGCCCGGCATCGGCGAGACCCGCGAGCGGCGGTTCTGGCGGGAGGGAATCGTCGACTGGCCCGCGTTCCTGGACGCCCACGGGTGCGGAAAGCTGTGCGGCCACCGCTATGACCGTGTCGCGCCGACCGTGGAGGAATCCATCCGGCGTTACGCGGCCGGCGACTGGCGACACTTCGAGCAATGCCTGCCGTCCGCCCACAAGTGGCGTGCGCTGGGCGACCTCATGGAACAAGCCCTCTACGTGGATATCGAGACCAATGGGTACGTCGGGCCGGACGCGATCACGGTGATTGGCGTGTACGACGGGCGCGAGGCGCGCGCGTTCGTCGAGGGGCGGGACCTCGACCAGGCCCTCGAGGTCATCGAGGCCCATCCGCTGGTCGTCACGTTCAACGGGGCCGCCTTCGACATGCCCCTGATCCGCCAGCGGTTCCGGCACAACCTGTTCAACCACATCCATCTCGACCTCCGCTTCCCGCTCAAGAAGCTGGGATACGCCGGCGGCTTGAAACGTATCGAGCAGGCCTTCGGGATCGAGCGGTCGGAGCAGACACGCGGACTCGACGGCTGGGATGCCGTCCGGCTCTGGAGCGAGTACCAGGCCGGACGCAGGAAATCACTCGAGGTCCTGGTCGAGTACAACCTCGAGGACGTCAGGAACCTCGAACCGCTCGCGCGCTACGTCTTCGAGAATATGAAGAAACAGACGGGGATTTAACCACGGTGATCACGGAGGCACGGAGGAGAGCGGAAGATGCCCGCCGATTACGCAGATAGACGCAGATGATTGATAAATCCGCGTGATCTGCGGGCCATTCTTCTTCCTCCGTGGTTCAGTCTGTTTGGGTTCCGGCGTATTCGAGCAGCCGGTCCTTCAGCGTCGTGACGCGCGAGTGCGATTCGACCTTGTGCGCGGCAATGGCCATGGCTTTGACCGTGCCGACGACGATCACCAGTTTCCGGCCGCGAGTGATCGCCGTGTACAATAGATTGCGCTGCAATAGGATATAATGCTGCGTGTGGATCGGGATCACGACGCAGGGATACTCGCTGCCCTGGCTCTTGTGGATCGTCGTCGCGTAGGCCAGCGAGACCTCGTCCATCTCCTGGAAGTCGTAGGCCACCTCGCGGTCGTCGAAGCGCACCTTGAGCTCGCGTTCCTCCTCGTCCAGCCCCGTGATGCGGCCGATGTCGCCGTTGAAGACGTCCTTGTCGTAGTCGTTCTCCATCTGCATGACCTTGTCGCCGACGCGGAAGGTCCAGCCGTAGCGTTCGATCGCCGGGCCCCTGGGATTCAGCGCGGCCTGGAGGCGCAGGTTGAGGTTCCGCGCGCCTAGCTCGCCGCGCTGCATCGGGGTGATGACCTGGATGTCCTGCGGCCGGATGTGGAACCGCTTCGGGATGGCCTCGCCCACGAGGCTGACCACCCGGTCGCAGGCGGCGGCCGGCTCCTCGGTCTCGATGAAGTAGAAATCGGACAGCGGCCCCTCGGTCGTCCTCTCCTTCGGATAAAAGGGAAGCTCCCCGGCGTTGACCCGGTGGGCGTTGGTGATGATGGCGCTGGTGGCGGCCTGCCGGAAGATGTGCGTCAGGCGGCAGACGGGGAACTGGTTGCAGTCGATCAGGTCGCGCAGGACACAGCCGGGTCCGACCGACGGCAGCTGGTCCACGTCGCCGACCAGGATGAACCCCGCGTGGCGCGGCACGGCCCGGGCGAGCTGGTTGGCCAGGATCACGTCGATCATGCTTGTCTCGTCCACGATAAAGACGTCGCCCGAGAGCGGATGGGCGGCATCGTGGCGGAAGCCGCCGGTCTTCGGATCGTACTCCAGCAAACGGTGGATGGTCTTGGCCGTGAGGCCGGTGGTCTCGGTCATCCGCTTCGCGGCCCGCCCGGTCGGGGCGCAGAGCACCACCTTGACCTTCTTCGCGCGCAGGATTTTCAGGATCGCGTTGACCAGCGTCGTCTTGCCCACGCCCGGCCCGCCGGTGATGATCATGACCTTGCGCTCGACGGCCAGCTTGACGGCCTCGGCCTGCTCGGGCGACAGCTCCATCCGGATCTGGTCCTGGACCCACGGCAGGGCCTTGTCCATGTCGATGGGCGGGCAGCGGTGGGCGCCGCGCGCGAGTTCGACCATCTGCCGGGCCAGTTGCCGCTCGGCCTGGTCCAGCGAGGCCAGGTAGACCAGCGGCTCGCCGTGCCGGTCCTGCCCGGCGACCAGGCGGCCGGTCTCCAGGCCCTCGTTCACGGCGCGCTCGAGGATTTCCGCGGGAATGTCCAGGAGCGCGGCGGCGCGTTCCACCAGGCCGGCGCGCGGGAAGGCGCAGTGTCCCTCGTCCGTCAGCTCCAGCAGCACGTACTCCACGCCCGCCCGCGCGCGCAGCGGGGAGGTGGGCTCGACGCCGAGGCTGGAGGCGATCTGGTCGGCCGTCTTAAAGCCGATGCCGTGGATGTCGCGGGCGAGGCAGTAGGGGTCCTGCCGCACGCGCTCGATGGCCGCGTCGCCGTACATTTTGTAGATGCGGAAGGCGCGGGAGGTGCTGACCTTGTGGCTCATCAGGAAGGTCATGATCTCGCGCACGGCCTTCTGCTCGTTCCACGCCGCCTTGATCCGCGCGCGGCGGATCGGCCCGATGCCCTCGACGTCCTCGAGCCGGGCGGACTGGTTCTCGATGATATTCAGCACCTCGCGCCCGAATACCTTGACCAGCTTGCCCGCGTAGACCGGCCCGATGCCCTTGATCAGGCCCGAGGCGAGGTACTTCTCGATCCCCTCCAGCGTGTCCGGCTGGGTCGTCCGCAGCTCCGCGGCCTTGAACTGCCGGCCGTGCTGCGGGTCCATCACCCAGGCGCCCGCGGCGTCGAGCCATTCCCCGGCGTTTGCGTCGGCCAGCGTGCCGACCACCGTCACCAACTCGCGGAAGCCCTTGACCTTCACCCGCAGGACCGCGAAGCCGGTCTCCTCGCTGTGAAACGTCACGCGCTCGATCGTGCCGGAGAGGGGCTCGGCGGGGCGGGCTGGCGGGGTGGGGGGCATGGGTTAGTGAATGGTGAATGGTGAATGGTGAATAGTGGGAATAATATACGGGATCGGCAGGCGCGTGTGCTCAACACCATTCACTATTCACCACTCACCATTCACTCTTCGCCCCCGCTACCACTGTTGCCACTGCGTGACCCGGTTGAAGGCGTGCTGGGCCTCGGCGCCCTCGCCGACGGCCTGGAGGTAGGCCTTGTACTTCGCGGACGCCTCGGCCTTGCGGCCCATGCCCTCGAGGGCGAACCCGGAATAGAACGTCGTGTTCGGGTTGCCGGGCAGGATGCGGTCGTAGTGGTTGAAGTCCGCCAGGGCCTTGTCGTACCGGCTGTTGTACAGCGCCGCCATGCCCTCGACGTGGTAGGACTGGGCCTCCTGCGGGTAGGCGGCCTTCGCGGCGGCGGCGTAGGACTGCGCGTCCGCGGGGCGGTTCAGGGCCAGGCAGACCTTCGAGGCCTTCAGCAGCGCCTCGTAATCGTCCGGCGTCTTCTGCAGCGCGGCCTTGTAGTGGGCGAGCCCCTCCTCGAGCTTCTTCGCACTCACGGCCTTGTCGCCCTTCTGGATATCGTCCACGGTGGGCTGGAGTTTCCGGAGGGCGGCCGTGCTGTCCATGTACCGCTCGCGGTAGAGCGGCAGGCTGGCGGATTCGCTGTATTCGGACCGCGCTCGCTTGACGGCGGTATCGTACCGCTCCTGACTCATCGGGTGCGTCGCGAACATCAGCTCGATGACGTTCGGTTTGCCGTGGGACATCTTCACCAGGATGTCCTGCAGGCCGATCATGCCCTGCGGATTGTACCCGCTGCGCACCATGTACTCCATGCCCAGCGCGTCGGCCTCGCGCTCGTGGGCCCGGCTGTACCGGGCCAGCAGCGCGCCGGCCCCGATGCCGCCCAGGCCGGCGACCACCGGCGCCCAGTCCTCGTTCTTCTCCGCCACGGCGACGGTCGCGGCGGCCACGGCGACCTGCGCCAGGATGCCGCTGGTCATCGACCGGGCCGCGTGCCGGGCGTTGACGTGCCCGAGCTCGTGCCCGAGCAGGGCGGCCAGCTCCGCCTCGTCGTCCATCGCCAGCATGATCCCGCGCGTCGCCGCGATGCTGCCGCCGAGGAAGGCGTAGGCGTTCACGTGCGACGCGTTGACGACGCGGAAGGTGTAGGGCATGCCCGGCCGGTGCGACCGCTCCGCCAGGCTGTTCCCGACCTGGGCCAGGTAGGCGTTCAGCGCGGGGTCCTCCACGGGCCCGTAGTCGGCCGAGAACTGGTGCGGGGCCGCTTCGGAGTCCATGCGGATCTCCTCCGCCTCGCTGATGAACATCAGTTCCTTCTTGCCCGTCACCGGGTTCGTGGCGCAGCCGGTCAGCACCGCCGCCCCCGACAGGGCGGACAGGGCCAGGAACTCGCGGCGGGATATCGGGCGCAGGTTGCTGTCTGTCATAGGCACCTCGTCATTTACCGACGCTATGGTATTCCAGCCGGGACAGCGGGGGAAGCGGATTTAACGCAAAGCCGCAAAGCCCGCAAAGGGGAATGGTCAAAGCGCGAGCGCTTGATATCCGCGCCCATCCGCGAAATCCGCGGTGGATCTCCCGTTTTCATTAGACTTCCGGCCGCGGGCCGGGTACGTTAGTTAGTGGAAGGAAGAGAAGGGCTTCCGCGGATTGGAGGCAGGCCGTCATGAGACCGCAAAGACAGGCTCGGGGCGGGCGTAAAGGGTTCACGCTGATAGAGTTGATGGTGGTATTGGCTATTATCGGAATACTGACTTCGATGGTTTTGGGATTGGCTGGCTACGCGGGACGAAAAGCGGCTTTGACTCGTGCAAAGGCGGATATCGAGACGATACGCAATGCCTTGGAGCAGTATCGCGTACAATATGGCCGTTATCCGGGGAACACCGACCTTAGCAATGATAATGCGAGCAAAAACCTTGTGGACCACCTCTGGCGTTATCCGCAAGTCACGGATGGACTGCAACCTTTTCTAGTGATTAAGGGCCTTACAGACCCGAAAGAGGTGACAACGTTTAAAGATCCATGGGGGAATGATTATTTGTATTATCACAATCCGTCGGGCAGTCCCTATTACGCGCCGCACAATAACTCGAAATTTGGTTATGACCTTTGGTCCAGAGGCCCTTCTCCCGATGATCCTTCGCAGTTCATAAGCAATTGGTCCGGAGACATGTGACTAACGACGGGGCGAATATGAGAAACAATGGATTTACACTGATCGAGCTGCTTGTGGTGATCGCGATAATCACCGTGCTAGCTACGCTGCTGCAACCAGCGGTCATTGGCGCCATAAAAAAAGCCAAAATCGCCAGTACACAGAACGAGGTTGCCTCGATTGCCAATGCAGCCCGGGCTTTCTATACAGAATACGGACGTATGCCAACTACGCTCCCCGTGGGGGCCGGGCAGGATCCTGTTTTCGGTGGAGCAGATGCGCCCAATCCGCAAGCCGCAGTGATAAGCATATTAACACAGGCTACAAATGCCGCAAATCCCCGCCGCATTGTTTTCCTTCAAGTTTCGCCCGATTCCATGCTCGATGGAAACTTTGTCGATCCCTGGAATAACCCGTATTACATTGTTCTAGATAATAACTATGATGGGTCGATTAAGGCCGATCTCCCGACGGTTGGGGCAGTGAATTTATCCGGCATCACCGTGGGCGCGTATTCCTTGGGGCCGCCGCCGGTCTCCGTGGATACGGTAATTAAGTCTTGGTAATGAACGAGTGGTTAAGCATACGTGAGGAACGAATGAGCCTTATGTGGCGGCAAGCAGAGCGCAGGGGGCGATTACGGGGCAACGGGTTCACGCTCATTGAGTTGCTCGTAGTTATGGTCATCATTGGTATCTTGGCAGCCATTCTTTTCCCGGCTATTAGTGCGCTTCTGACAAGCGGCAAGAAAACCAAGGCTCTTGCCGAAGCAAAGAGCGTTGCCAATGCGTGGAAGGCCTATTACAATGAGTATGGGCGTTGGCCAGTCGAGGGGGGGAAGTTATTCAACATGAGCGGTGATGAGTACAACGCCTTGGAGCATTCCGAGGGGATGCAGATGACGGGCGTTGTGATGAACGACCTGATGTACCCTGACGCCTCCGTGGATTCATTGAACATGTCATCAGTGTGCGTCAGGTATAATCCAAAGAGAATTGGCTTCATGGGCTACAGGAGCGACGCCGTGGACAGCGAAGGCTCGCTGGTTGATCCATGGGGCCGGCCCTATCGTTTCCTTTTTGATTTAACGGATGACCAGGGCCAATTAAGGCAAGACGGAAAGATTATCCGATACGAAGGAACGATTATCATTGATAACGTGATTGCCTGGTCGGTTGGGCCTGACGGACTGCCCCGCAACGAGGACGATATTAACAGTTGGAATTAAGAAGGTAAGCTTCCATGAAGAAAAGAGACCGTCCATCGATGGAAGCAGCAAGATGGCATGCTCAACTGGGCGCCGAGCTTTTACAAGGCATGTCTCGGCAAGCTTTCACACTCATTGAACTGTTGGTAGTCATTGTTATTATTGCCTCTCTTTTTGCTGTGGGTGTACCTGTTTTCAATAATATGATGCACCGTGGGATTTCCACCGGCGTGCCGACCTTGGTAACGACACTACGATTGGCCAGACAGCATGCCATTACTCACCGAAAGAATGTATATATCCTTTTCCCTGGTTCATTTGTCAATTATCCGGATGATTTCAAGGAATATGCATTGCGTTCTTATGCGGTTGTCGAAGTGACTCCAGGGCAAAGTACTGAAACTGCGCGGTATGTCACCGATTGGAAAACATTACCACAAGGGCTCTACTTCGAAGAGACGGAGACGGGCAAGGGGAATAATGTGTTCGAAAGCTGGACACCAGCTTCCAACGCGCGATTTCCATTCCCCAATGATTCAGGTGCTCCAAGGGCTATACCAGCGGTAAGGTTTTCGCCTAACGGGCAATCAAGACTATGGGGTGGCGCCACGTGGAGCCAGACAGACAGTCATCTGTATATTCGACCCGGCGTTCGCAATCCAGGCGAGATAATGCCGACATGGATCATCCCGGAAAACACAACAGGTACTATTGTCCGTATTTTTGAAATCACCGGCGTAGTAGATGTGAAAAAATACTGATTATTTTATGAAAACGAGCAAACAGGGTTACTCGTTGATTGAACTCTCATTGGCCATACTTGTCGCGACGCTGGGACTCATGGCTGCCTTCGGGCTTTTCCCCGAGGCATTGCGAATGAGCCGGGCGGCCACGGAGTTCACCGAAATGTCCATGTTTGCTGACTATGTTCTGGATAGCCTGTGGGTCGTGGCCACAGCAGACTTCTCAAAACTGGCCGAGCAGGAGAGGGTGATCCCGCGCACCCACGCCCTCACAAATGCAGTCTTCCGTACCGATGCCTTTGGCGGTGGCCTTTATGTGGATGCGGGGGCTGTTCGGCTTTATGAATGGCAGCCAAGGTACTTTGGGAGTGAATATGGAGTAACAGTGGAAGGCTATGCCGCGGCGCGATTTACGTACCTGCTAAACATCGGGTCCGGAGGCGGGATGAAATACGCAAGGCTCAAGGTCTGGCCGGGCGATGTTGTAGCGGCCGCTGCGGCGAATCATAATCTTAGCGGAAGCGTGGTCTTTTACCGGTCGTACGCTCCGATGCAGTGAGGAAGCCGCAAATGATAATTCCTGATTTAATAAAGCCGTGCAAGAAGCCGGGCTTTACCCTTATTGAGGTGCTAGCCGGCATGGCCGTGCTTCTTATTCTGACGCTGGCCTTGATCAGAGTGTTTAATGAATCGGCAGCAGCCTTTCAGAGGGGAAACACAACCGTCGCGCGCAATTCGCAAGCCCGGGCTGTGTTAGAAGTCATCCGGCGGGACTTGGAGGGGATGGTGGTGGACGAGCGAGCGACCTTGGCCAAGGGCGGGGATCTCAACCTTGATGTTGAGGGAAATATCTGCCGGGATTTTGACGGCATTGCTTTCATGACCTTGGCAGGCAAACCCATTGAGCCGGGAAGTGCGGCCTTGGCGGACGCTAATCAGCCGGCGGCTACTCGCTCCTATCAAGCAATTTACTACTACGTTCGTTACAACAAGGATGAAGAACTAGATTATGGTAGCTTTCAGTTGATGCGAGGCGTGCATTTTCCAAATACGATTCGCCGACCGAGTCTCAACCCACCCACGAATCGCGTAGACCTGCTAGGGGTTGACACGGTCTGGTGGAATAGAAACAGGCCTGCAGCCGAGAGAATGCTGAATAATGTTGTCCGATTTGATATTTGGGCGTGTAACGAAGAAGGACGTGAATTGTCCAGCTTTTCGCCCATTACAATGTTCAACGCTGATACATATCAAGTTAGATACACCAGCCTGGAAAACATGCAATTGGGGCCAGGGCAATCCTATCCATCGAATACGCCGCCTGCGTACCTTGACATTTACTTGCAGGTGGCCAGCGATGATGCCATGCGCAAGGCGTGGTTGGCATTTCAAGGGGGGAACAGTCAGCAGGCTTGGTCTATATTGTACCGGGACTCCAGCGTGCTGTGGACGCGGGTCGTACCCCGCATGGCGGATGCGCAGAGAAGGCAACCCTATACCTATTGAGTTTCAGGATGAAAGAAGAATACGCAAGATCTTCTCTGGAGAGCAAGACATGAAGCGAGCGTGGAAAGAATCGGTATGCTCGGAAGTCCAGGCCGATTCGCGAAGGGGTATCGCATTGGTTGTCGTCCTCGCGATACTGTCTGTTCTGGTGCTTTTGGCCGTGGCCCTTTCCATCAATGTGCGCACCGAACGACTCGTTGCCGAATACGCAAAAGACGGCACTCGATCACAGCACTTTGTTCAAAACGCGCTGAACAGAGCAGTAGCGGATCTTCATGGAAGCATGTGGTCGAATCGGTTTGCGGACAATTCGCTAGAGCCACTCATATCAGTCCCTTTGGTCTATTCGGTGTATGAATCCGTGGCGAGAGATTCGGAGGAAGAAGCGGGTGGCGCTTTGGGCTCGAGCATGCCCTTGATCCGCGGTGAAGTATTAGATTGGATACCCCGGCGCTATTTTGTGAATCCAGGATTCCCGGAACTGCAGGCCTCAAATATCGCCAAGAATGCGGAGTGGATAGCGGTTATTGATCCAATTCCAAATCTGAATGGTTTAAAACCCATCCTGGGGCGGTATGCTTATGTGGCCCTTGATTGCACGGGGCCGCTAGATGTCCACATGGTCAACAGAGATGCCGTCAGAGGCGGGGGCACCTCCGTACTCAATGAAATCAACTATAAGTATCTTCCGGAAGTGACCAGTATAGAGAATCTCCACACAAACCTCGGCTTTTACCATAGGTTTGGCACGTTCCCCGAAATTCTCTTCTTGAATGATGGTATTGACAATCGCTCTGAATACGATGAAGGC
The DNA here is from genome assembly GCA_018001225.1 of Kiritimatiellia bacterium. Classification (NCBI taxonomy): domain Bacteria; kingdom Pseudomonadati; phylum Kiritimatiellota; class Kiritimatiellia; species Kiritimatiellia bacterium. Next base: position 27,014 of record JAGNIJ010000024.1, read on the forward strand.
AGTGCCCTAAGTAGCACAAACCTAAACAATCTGCAATCCTATTCGCTCTGCTATGATCGAGGATGGTTTGATTGGGAGTCGAAACAATGGAAGCCAGCCGATGACATTAAGGATTGGGTCGAGGCGGATGCCAAAACAGCATTTGAAGAGTTGGGGTATCTAAACGCTTCTGATATGGCCCAGTGTTTCTCTGACTACATTGACACAGATTTCAAGCCAAAGGCTTTGGACATTCCGTGCTGTGAACCGGTGCCTATGATCAACGAGATTCAATCGGCGCACCAATTTCAATATCTCCCCGCTACACTTGAGCTTCGGTACACGCACGAGGTAAGGGTTGAGCTGTGGTTTCCGTGGGCTTATACGAATGTCCATGATTATGAGGTAACGGTGAAGCCCCCGAAGTTCAGGGGCTCTGACGCTGGAAGCGCAAAGATACCTGTAGCTGTTCAAAGGGTTAATCCCGTGCCGCCGCCGCCTCTTATCGCTGAGGTCGTCGAGTTGCTTCCTCAAGCAGATAATGGCGCTAGTAAAGCATTCACAATCAATGGACCATGGACGCTTAATCGCTTTGTCGCTGTGACCGCAAGGTATGAGTTTGTGTTGTCTCCTGTCGCGCCATTTGTACGTGCACAGGCCAACCCGCAATCTATTAAGTCGTTTAGCATTAGTTTGGAGGATGCCACCGACAGCCATCTGGTGGATAATATTGATCTACCCAGCAAGGGCATTGACCCTCTTCCGCGGCCTCTATTAATACCGCCAGCGGAGCTTGATATGACTGCCGTCGGGGCTCTTGCGGTGAACGATCCGCGCATAAACCATGTGGAGGACGGCTGGGATACGCCTAGCGAGCCCACCATCGGTGCCATGAACAAGGTCGAATCTTTCAATGAATCCGTAGGCGGTGATGTGGAGGGCCTGCCCTTGTATTGTCGGAATAACTCGATCGGCTCTGTAGCCGAGTTGGGATATATTCCCACGGGCATTGATCCATCAACTCCTGATTCGGCAAAACGGTGGAACAGCATTGATTTGTTTTCAGAGCGAGGGCGTCAGCTTCTTGCCAGGTATCGGTGCGGCCCGTTTGGAGATGATCCGTCTAAGGGGCGTTTCCCCCAAACATGGACCAACAGCACGAGTTCGATCAATCCCAATACTACGTACACGAATGTCCTCATTGCAGCTTTTCGCGATACACCCATGTTGGCGTACCCGGGCGGGCCTACGAACAGAACTGTTGAAAACGACATGGCCCGCGTGATCGTGCAAGGGATGTGGGAAATCAACACGAACAGAAATATTGCCACCAGCAATCGGTTTGACAGCGCGGCGGGATGGGTGACATCGCGCGCGTTTTCGGTAAAGGGGCCACTGTCGGATCAGGATGGCGTCTTCCGGTTAACGAACAATGAAAAAGAATCACTGATTGCAAACTCCTATCGGATTTTCAATCCGAATCAGAATCTATTCACGATCATTGTGGTAGCCCAGACCTTAACCGATCGTGATACCATTGGGCAGTGGGACGGGGATGATACGGATATTATTACCAGCGAGCGGAGGGCCGTTGCCCTTCTCTGGCGCGATCCCTTCCCCGGCCCGAATGAGCGTCATGAAGCATATATCCGCATCTTCCGTTACCTTGACGACGCTGAAGATTAAGCGGGACCACTCACGCCGCCTGCCCGTGGCAGCCCCTGCATTTACTACGGCTTGGTAAAGTGAACGCGGAAGAAGTACGGCCTGCTACCCAACTGGGGTTGATCGAACCAGACCGTATTGGTCCCGCCCGAAAGAGTGCCGTTCCACTGTGTTATAGGCTGCCACGTCAGAACAGTCGTGGGGAGATTGGTGGAAAAATATGGCTGAATGACCCATGGGGTGGCTCCGGTGTTGCCATATGCATAGATTATCACATTTGTGTTCCTAACGAGCCGGATGATATCTACATCCGGCGGAACAAGATCCAGCAGGGCTGATCCCGTGTCCGGAAGACTGAAATCGCTCATACTGGCGCTGCTAGAGTTCGATCCGCGAACCCAGTAGTAATACACCTGTCCGGGAACAGCAGAGAAATCTTCATATATTAATACATCTGCATTCACACCGGCAATGCAGATCGCCGCATTAGTATCGCTGCTTGGATGCCGCCATATTCCATAGCCCGTCTCGCCGGCTATATTGTCCCAGGTTAGGATAACCTTGTTGGTATATGCCCCATCCGAAGCGGCAAGATTAAGCGGCGCGACAAGGCGACGGTAGCCGGTATCCACATTGCTCCAAGTGCTCGTGCCAATCGCGTTGGTTGCAATAACCCAGTAGAAATAGAGCTGGCCGGGTGATGCCGAAAAGTCATCGTACAGGACCACTCCAGCGTCATTTACTCCAATGCCGACTGCTGTAGGGGTGTGATTGCTGGTATTCCGCCATATGGTGAATCCTGTCTCCGTGGCGACATCGCTCCATTGCAAGCGGACCCTGTCGGTATACGTCCCATCGCTGGCTGTAAGGTCCGTTGGCGCCTCCGGCCCAGCGCTCACCAACGACTGTCCTGCGTTGGCGGCGCCTGGAGTCATTTCATTGGTCCTCCAATTGAACGCGTCGTATACGCTCCCGGTTCCTGCCAGTTGGAGGGCATTAGGATCAGGTCTATATCGCCAGTCTTCTTCGGCGTATACACGAGTGAAGTTTGTGATCGGACCTGCGTATGAAATGCTTTGTTCGATACCGCCGCCTTCGTTGTAAAGACGGATTCCGCTTGGCCACGCGCCGTCGGATATCTGATCATCTTCATCATTAAGATATGTCCAATTTGTATGAGCGAAATGCTGATTGACATTCATAACAGGCTGGTCGCCAAGAAGGTAGAATCCAAAGCCATTAGTCATATTCGATAATACTGTGCCCTGTGGTATAGTATAGGAGGCGTAGTAATTAAAGGTGACGCCGGTGTAAGCAGGGTCGCTGATATAAAAAGCGACCCTCCATCCGCTTATGTCATGCCCGGCAGGCCCGCAGAGCTCAACAAATTCATTGGTGTCGTCGTAGAACCAGTTCCCATTCATGTAGTTGATCTCGTTGATCCATACTCGCCCGGATTCATTCCGAGGGACAAAATATGCCGCCGGGCTTGTGGGCCCGCCGGGAGGATAATACTTCGGTGCTGTTAGTTCGCTCCCGGGCCCCGTGTAGTCGCAACGCATATAGTATTGCACGGTTGTTCCGCGCGGCCTTGGGGCTATCGCAGAGGTAGCCACGTACGTGATGCCTTCCTGCAGAGTCATGGGCAGTACGGTATACACTCCGGAAGTACCAAGCCGATAGTATGACGTCACGGAGACATTCTGTGCGCCGTAGCGGGCGAAAGCTGTGGCATAGAGCGTGACCGCGTCGTTGGTAAACGGGGTCTCCGGTTCATGCCAGCCGTTGAAGATGACTTCTGCGGGGGGCTGTGGCGCGCCGAGTTGAATTTCGTCGAAATAGACTTGCCTGTTTCCGTTTGTCCAAAAGAGCCGCGCATAAACGCCATTGGTTATTGTGAAATAGCGCGAGTATAAAGAGTAAGTAGGGGATGAAATTAAAATAGAGTCCTGGGTTATCCATGTTGTGCCGTTTGTAGACGTTTGAAACAGGTAAGTTACGGGTGTAGTATCCCAGCAGCGGTAATAGAAACTGACAGGGCCAAGGCCTTCGTACAGCCACGGACTTGTAATCGATCGGGAGCCGGTGTCCCGCATTCGAGGCGCCAATCCTGCGTACGCCCCATTCGTCTCAATAATCGCGTTCAGAACGGTCCACCCATCCCGCTCATAGTCTCCGTAGCTGCTTGATCTGCTCCAGGAGTCGAAATTCTGATAGCGCAACAGGCTGGGCGCAGCAATATTAACCTGATCCAGCAGTAAGTCTTGAAGCGTCCCGGGAGCCGATGGAGGGCATAGCGCAATGACATCATCAAAGGCCGCATTACCGTACACCTTGGTATACGTAAACCGCACATTGGTGACACTCGTGGACAAGGGCAGTGAAACGGTGGTTTTTGCTGTTGGCAGGGGCGAGATGTTTGTTAAAGCGCTCCATACGCCTGCCACGGCAGCCTCGACGAGGAATTGGTTGTTCGAAGTGCCGGTTGACGCCCCACGGAGAAAGAAGCTTATATTGGTTGGATTCGCTAATGCCGGAGTAATGATTCGATCACCTGTTGTGTCAAATTTAAGGCCGGGGATATCACGACCGGAATAATCGGTTGACGTGTAGTCGGAACCCAAACCAGAGAATGTCCACCCAAGCGGTGGCGCTGCCCGGCCCCCGGAAAAACCCTCATCAATTAAGACGTTCCCTGCCGCTCCTGGCGGATTAGTGAAGTTGCAAATACGCACATAGCTTCCGACCGGATTGTAGAAATAGCGGGTATATTCGCTGTAAGAAGAGCTTAAGATGTTGGAGATAACATCCAGAGTCGTCCAGGAAATACCATCCGTCGAGGATTGCAGCCCCAAACGCGCGGGGCCGGTACCATTTGTGCCGCGGGCATACTGGAAGCTGATGGCACCATAGCCGTTATCGAAAAGAGGGCTTCGGACATGATTGATTGTGGTAGTGCTCCCCGGCAAGAAGGCCGATTTGCCCTCCATGGCATTAATGGTCCATACACGGCCTGTCTGAACCAACCAGTCCAAGTATGTATGCTGGCCCAGATTAGTGCCGCTGTCCGGCCAAGAGTTGAAATCCATGTATCTTGGTATGTCAGCAGGATCGTCAATGACAATGTCGTCAATGAAGAGCCTGTTTGTTCCGCCCGCATGTTGTATTCTTACCCATGAGGGCTGCTCGATGTAGATGAATTGAGAGTGTTCCACGTAAGAAAGCGTAAGAACATTGGTCACCGTCCCCACCGTGTCCCATGAAATACCATCCGTGGAAGTCTGGACTCTGAAGGCAACAGGCCCCGTGAGGTCATCCTCCTCTCCGACAAAACCATTCCGATACCAGAAGTGCACGGTACCCATGCCGCTGTCCATGCGCGGGCTTTGCACATAGCCGCCTTGCGATGAACCGTTTGTTGACGCGAGACTGGCCGCGTAACCGGACCGAGCCACTTCCTGGGTCACAAATCCATTTGACAAAACGTCCACGGTTCGACCGGTACAAAGAACCCAGTCGTCAAGGGTGTGACAAGCATCAAAAGTGTATGCCCCCCACGAGTTAAAATCCTGGTTTCTCAAGGAGATCTGGCGAAGCTCAAGATCATCAATTTGAAACGCGCCGGCAGCACCCACGCTGTCGCAAGTGATGACCAAGCGAATGTATACGGTTCCACCCGGCGTATCACCCCTCACTGATCGCTCGCGCCACTCCAAATTCGAAATTCCCACTATATTGCTTACCGTTGTCGCGATTAGATTAGTGGCGGCCCCATAGAATTCAAACTTGATATCTTGAACCTCGCTTGTCCATTCGTTGTCTCCGTAAAACCAACCTCGTGCCTCGTACGTCAATCCGGGGGAAGCCGGAACCTGACGCCACCAGCCTCCCGATGTGGGGTCGGTGGGGCTCCACTGCCCCTGTACGACACCCATCCAAGTTCCGCTGCGACTGCGCCAATTGCGCCGGTATGCGTTGTTCCATTTGCCGCCGTCCATATCTGGCACACCCCACTGCCAATGGCGTGCTTCAGAATCATTGGAGCCTTGTACTTCGAATCCGGGATTGTTGAGCAGATTGACGCCTGAAGTAGCGGCATACAGCATTTTAACGGTGTACTGCCGAGTGGCGTCGTTAAATATAAAGTGGTATCGACCCGCGATTCCATTTGACAAAATGATGTTATTGGGTTCGGGTGGGCTTTTCTCAGCCGTTCCCGAGAGCGGGGCGGCAAAGGTCGCCTGATCAGTCTCGCCCCAATTTGTGCTCCACGCTGAATTTGCCACGAACTTAAACTCCGTTCTGTTTGTGGTTATTTCGAAGTCACCTTGCCATGTATTGTTTGAAACCAACACCATGTTGGCTAGTGGTTGCCAGTTGTTGAAACTGCCCGCCGTAGCCATTCTTGCGTATGAGGAGGTCTGGGCCCAAACAGGGCTAACGCAGGCAAGACCTGCAAACAGGACCGAGATGGAAAAAAAACGATCCAGGTTGAGCGTTATTCTGGCGAGTATCTTCATCTCGACTTTCCCCGTAAGTAGTATACCCCATCCGGCCCATTCTGGTAGAGCCGGCATCACACCGGCTATCTGGATCAAGACATACCCCGCAACCCAGCAGAGGGCAAGAAGAACTGACGGGCAATCGGATTTCAACGCAAAGGCGCAAAGACGCGGAGGGGAACGCCCGCCGATCACGCGGATCGCGCAGGTGGTGGCGCCCCAAAGGACAAGGAGGGGGGGGGCTGCGAAACACGCTAAAGGCCCGAAAAGGATCCCCCCCTTCGCGTCTAGTCGCGGTTCCCTCATCTGCGTCCATCTGCGTGATCCGCGGGTTCCACTCCGAGGTTCAGCATCTTCGCCGAGGGGCAGCTCGGAGAAACCACGGATGAACACGGATGGGCATGGGTGCTTCCTGCCTTGCTATTGACGGTGTAATACAAACCTTGTATATTCTCCTTGAAACAAAGGGAGAAGCCATGAGCGCAGTAACCGTCAATATTTCATTTGAGAGTAAGCTGTTGAATGAAATCGACCGGGTGGCGAAGGAAGAAGCCCGGAGCCGGTCCGATTTTGTGCGCGAGGCCGCCAGGGCGTATATCGAGCGCCGCGAGCGTTGGGCCGGACTCCTTGCCCTGGGGCGGGATAGGGCGAAAGCCAGAGGGCTGACCCCCGAGGATGTGGCCGGCGAAATCCGGGCCTGGCGCAGGGAAAAGGCCCGGAGCTCATGAGTCCGCCCCGACTGGTCGTGGATTCCAATGTGATTATCTCGGCGGTCTTTTTCGGCGGGCCTCCGGCGCGGGTGCTGCAGCAGGTGATAGGAGGCGCGGCGGCGGCTTTCATATCCCTGGAGATCCTGGACGAGATTCGCGAAGTAGTTCAGCGGCCCAAGTTCGGGTTGACACCGGAACAGGCCCTGCTTTTGATCCAGGAACTGACCCATGTCTGCCGCGTGGTGGAGCCGAAGACGGCCGTTCAGGAGATCAAGGACGACCCGGATGACAATGCCGTGCTGGCGTGCGCCCTCGAAGCGGGGGCTGCCATCATTGTGACCGGCGATGCCCACCTGCTGAATCTTAAAGAATGGAAAGGCATCCGCATTCTTGCTCCGGCGGAGGCGTTGAGCGAAATGGATTGAATTCGCTGCCTTTCTTTCTTTATCGAATATCATCCGCGTGATCCGCGCCTCCGCTTCCTCCGCGTCTTCGCGCCTTTGCGTTAAAAACGGAACCACGGATGGCACAGGGGAGGATGTATGCCCGCCTCCGTGTCCTTGGGGTTAACCATTCGTTGAATTCAGGAGCGTGTTGGGATAGACGCGAGTACGCCACTCCTCGCCCCATGCTCCCCCCGGCTCGCTATTCTTCCCCAAGGGCTTCCAGGTCGGCAAGGTCTTTCTTCCTGCCACTGGCTCGCTTATTCACGGTATACTGCCGAAGGCCGATATAGTGAACAGGAACCTCGCCATAGGTTCCCTGAACCTTGCCGGTATTGGCTTCTTCCCATGAGACTCCCGTGATGGAGGTGATCAGATCTATTCGGACCGGGGGCACCCCCAGTTGGACCACCTGGTCCGGCTTTAGAAAGTCATGCTCCGATAGAGCCAGCGAGCCAAAGCCAAAGCGCTTCAGCGCTTGAAGAATCCGTGCGGCATTTTCTGCGCCGGGCCGGACAAGGATATCAAGGTCTCCGGTAAAGCGCGGCGCACCGTGGAAGGCAAGGGCATAGCCCCCGACGATGAGATACTCAACCTTGAGTTCGTTGAATAATTCGAGCAGTTCTTTGAAGTCTGGCTGCACTTCCATGGGCTTCTCGTCGCAAGAGTTCAACCGCATCGATTCGTTCCGCGGCAGGACGGCTCCGCCAGTACTTGAGATCGTCAAGACAGGATGCTTCCCGCAATGTCCTGATGGTTGCCACTTTCATTATCATGGGTATAGTATACCTTCAGTGTCGGCGACAAGCCAGCCCTCTCCTGAATCCGCGCGTAAGGCGCTTTGGCTGTACGGCAAATCGGTCTGCTCGCCGCAGCCTACGCGGCGGTCGGGGCCGACCGCCCTCCAACAAGAATCATCTCGTGAGTCTCGATGACCCTTCGTGGAGGGCGACGGGCCTCCGTCGCCGCCATCCCAGGCGTCTTGCCCATGCTCCCATGATCTGTCCGAGGGCTTAAGCGAGGATTTGGGCCTCTGTGCTCGCGGCCATGCTCCTTGCCTGTTACGGCCCGGTCCGGGACCGGATCTGGTAGAACCCGCGCCCCTCAACGCCGACGACGGAGTCGGTGAAGGTGATGAAGTTCGCGCCGACGGGCAGCGTGATGTTCGTGTTCACCGGCACGGTGAAGCCCTCGGTGCCCAGCATCAGGTTGCTGCTCCACCACACCTCGTACCAGCGGTTGCTGATCGCCGGCCAGCGCAGTACCGCACCACCGCCAGCGCGGCGTTGGTGACGGAGATGTCGCCCGGGTTGACCTTGTACTCCGCCGTGCCGGAGATCGGCAGGTTCGTGTTCGGCGCGTTGATCTCGCCCCAGTCGTGCGCCCAGGCGGGCGTGGCGAATTTCATCTGGAACGAGCGGTTGGTCAGCGTGAAATCGCCCTGCCAGGTGTTGTTGGCGATCAGGGTCAGCTTGTGGGTGGTGGTGTTCCAGCCGTTGAACGAACCGGCGATGTTCACCTCGGAGTAGGCGGAGGTCTGGGCGCGAACCGGGCCGGCAGTCCCGCATAACACGGCAAGCGACCAGAAGAATGCTGAACGAATCAGGTCAAGCGCTTTTCCGGACATTCGTTTCATGGTCCCTGTCCCCGTAGAGTAATATACCCCAAGCGTTCCGCAGTGGTAGAGCCGGCGTCACGTCGGCTATCTGGATAAAGACATACCCTGCAACCCAGCAGAGGGCAAGAAGAAGTGACGGGCAAACGGATTTCAACGCAAAGGCGCAAAGACGCGGAGAGGAGGATGCCCGCGGATTACGCGGATTAACGCGGATGGGGATCTGAAGGAACATCCGTGAAATCCATGATATCCGTGGTCCATTTTTTTAACGCAAAGGCGCAAAGGCGCGGAGGGGAAGACGTAAGGAGGTGCAGGACGTAACAGAATCTAGTCTTTCAGCTTCTTGAGAATATGCCGGGCCAAGTACTCCTTGATTTCCTGATGGCGGGGTACGGGTTGACACGAACCGGTCTGCGGATTCTGATACCAATCGTGACGACCCCCTTGGCGGATGAGTACGCACCCCATGGCCTCAATGGCCTGAAGCAAGGTTCGCCTTTTCACGCAAGCTGGAGCTCCCCGACATGTTTCACATTGGGGATGGCCCCGCCGGTCAAATCGGAATACAGATCCTTGAGGTTGTCCTTTAACTCTTCCAGGGAGACGCCTTGAGTCTGGTAATCTGGGAATTCCTCGATGTAGCCCAGCCACATCTCTTCATCTTGCCAGTATATGAATCGGACATTCTTCATACCGGAAGTCTAGCCCGCGGCCCCAAGGGATTCAAATCCTTCTTTTTCCCCAAGCGCGCTATTTCCCGTGCAAAGACGCGGAGGGGAATGCCCGCGGATGACGCGGATGAACGCGGATGGGGCCTCCGCGGAATCTGCGTGATCTGCGGGTTCTCGTCCCTGTCTTCTTTGCGTACTTGGCGCCTTGGCGTTTCATACCGAATCCGGGTGAAGGCGGGTAGATTTCGGGCTCGCAGGAGCTCGCCCCTCCATGATTCCTGCCACTGGAGGGCGGAGCTCCCGCCTTCGCGCAGGGGCTACGGCGGGCAAGCTTGCGACGCCGTTCGTACCGCCTCTCACCCGTACCTGGTATCATTCCTGCATTTCGTGGTTTCTCTTTCCGCTTTCCTTCGCTACCGTACCCCGCATTCTTTTTTCAACGGGAGACGATCATGGCCAGAGAACGCAAGCCCGCCGCCGCGGAGACCGCCGAGAGCATGGCGCAGAAGCAGCGGGAGATTTCCGTCTCGGAATTTTTCCTGAAAAACCGGCACCTGCTCGGGTTCGACAGCCCGCGCAAGGCGCTGCTGACGGCGGTGAAGGAAGCGGTGGATAACTCGCTGGACGCCTGCGAGGAGGGCGGGATCCTGCCGGAGATCGGCGTGGAGATCGTCCAGGTCGCCGACGACCGGTTCAAGGTGAGCGTCACGGACAACGGGCCGGGCATCGTGAAGGCCCAGATTCCCCGCATCTTCGCCAAGCTGCTCTACGGCTCGAAGTTCCACCGCCTGCGCATGTCCCGCGGCCAGCAGGGCATCGGCATCAGCGCGGCGGGGATGTACGGCCAACTGACCACCGGCACCTCGACCCGCATCCTGTCCAAGGTCAAGGGCTCGAAGAAGGCCCACCACATGGAGGTGCAGATCGATACCCGGGCGAACAAGCCGGCGATCCTGACGGACGAGGAGGCGGAGTGGCTGCCCGTGTTCACCCCCGTGGACGCCGAGGGCCGGTCCGGCAGGGCCATCGAGTACAAGCACGGCACCTGCGTGGAGATCGTCATGGAGGCGGCCTACGTCCGCGGGAGGCTCTCGGTGGACGAGTACCTCAAGCAGTGCGCGATCGTGAACCCGCACTTGCAGCTGCATTACCGGCTGGCGCTCCTCAAGAAGGACGCGAAGCCTGTAGCCGGCTTCGTTGAAGCCGGCCAGAAGTCGGGGGCGCCGGGGTCAGCGACCCCGGCTACAGGGTCGCCTCCGGCGACGGAAGCCTTCACCTACGCCCGCGCCGTCAACAAGCTGCCTGTCCCGCCGACGGAGATCAAGCCGCACCCGCACGGGGTGGAACTCGGCCTCCTGATGCAGATGCTCAAGGGGACGGCCGCGCGGACGCTGCGGTCGGCGCTGACGACGGATTTCTCGCGCGTGGGCGACCGGTCCGCGCTGGAGATCTGCGGGCGGGCGGGGCTGAACCCGAAGGCCAACCCGACCCGCATCGCGCACCAGGAGAGCGAGGCGCTCTACAAGGCGATCCAGGACACGAAGCTCATGCGGCCGCCGACGGACTGCCTCTCGCCGATCGGCGAGGCGCAGATCCTCGCGGGCCTGAAGAAGGAAATCGCGGCGGACTTCTACACGGCGGTCACGCGCGATCCGGAGGTCTACCGCGGCAACCCGTTCCAGGTGGAGGTCGGCCTCGCGTATGCGAAGCCGGACCCGAAGCAGGAGATCGGCGCGGATGAGCCCGTCCGCGTGATGCGTTTCGCGAACCGCGTGCCGCTCCTGTACCAGGCCGGCGCCTGCGGCATGACCGAGGCGGTGGGCGACGTGAACTGGAAGACCTACGGGCTGGCCCAGCCCAAGGGCGGGCTGCCGGTCGGGCCGATGGTGATCCTTCTGCACATGGCGAGCGTCTGGGTGCCGTTCACGAGCGAGAGCAAGGAGGCGGTGGCGCACTACCCGGAGATTCTCAAGGAGTTCACGTACGCGCTCCAGGAGTGCGGGCGGCAGCTCTCCGTGTACTTGAGCCGGCGGCGGCGCCAGGCCGAGGTCGAGCGCAAGCGCAGCTACATCGAGCTGTACATCCCGCACCTGGCCCTGGGCCTGCGGGAGATCCTGGCCTTCGACGAGCGGAAGGAGAAGCAGGTGATCCAGAAGCTGGGGAAGATGCTGGAGAAGACGCACTTGGATGTGTAACGCCAAACCGCGGAGAGGGGGAGTTAACGCAAAGGCGCAAAGACGCGGAGAAGGGGGGGGAGATGACGGAGAATGAAATCAGTCAAGTGATTATAGGATCGGCTATCGAAGTGCACAAGGTGATGGGTGGACCCGGTCTTCTCGAAGACGTATACGAAGAAGCCCTCTGTTACGAAATGCCCATCCGCGGCCTTCAGGTGGGCCGGCAGATTGATGTCCCGTTGATTTACAAGGGACACCGACTGGCCAAACCGTTGACCCTGGATGTTCTGGTCGAAGAGAAAGTAATCGTGGAATGCAAGGCGGCCAAAGAGATTCATCCCGTTTTTGAAGCGCAGTTGTTGACCTACTTAAGATTGACAGGATTGAAGTTGGGCCTGCTGATCAACTTTGGCGAGACCTTGGTGGCCCAAGGCATCCGCAGGGTGGTAAATGGACTATAATACAAAGATTTTTACGCAAAGGCGCAAAGACGCAAAGTGCGCGAGAAGGTTCAATCTGATTGCGTTTCCCATCACCTCAACGTTCCTCTTTGCGTCCTTTGCACCTTTGCGCCTTTGCGTTAAACATCCGGAGAAATGACGATGGCGAAATCGACGAGTCAGGGCGGCGGGCCGGACGTGGTCTCGAAGAAGGCGGCGTCGGCGCGGATCGTCCGCGTGGCGGAGACCGTGTACGAGGACGTCACGAAGAAGAACCGCAAGCCCTCGATGAAGTTCCCGGTGCGGTCGCTGGCGAACGTGAAGTACGACGTCAAGCGCGGCCACTTCGAGATCCTGAACCGCGTGGCCACGCGGACGCTCTCGTACAACACGGTCAAGACGTTCGCCCAGTCCATGCGGCTGCTCGCGACGACGAAGAACGACCTGCTGGACAAGGACGACATCGCGGGCAAGCGCGAGATCTACTACAACAGCAAGAGCTGGGGCGAGTGCCGGTTCAACGAGCAGCCGGAGAGCGACACGCTGCTCGACGACATCGAGGCCATGCTCGAGATCAACCGCGAGCAGCTCGGCTACATCCCGGAGGAGCACGGCGGCGAGGTGTGCGGGCCGCTGGTCGTCATCGACCGCGACCCGGCCACGGGCAAGGACATCCGGATCGACTGCACCAAGCTGGGGACCGGCGCATGGAGCATCCCGTCGCGCGTCGAGCACCTTCGGTTCCAAAGCAAGGCGAGGTTCGTGCTGGTGATCGAGACCGCCTCGCTGTTCCAGCGCCTGGTGCACCACCGCTACTACGAGAAGGGGAACTGCATCCTCATCTCCATGAGCGGCGTGCCGACGCGGGCGTGCCGGAGGTTCATCCGGCGGCTGGCGGACGACCAGAAGCTGGCGGTCCTGGCGTTCACCGACGGGGACCCGTACGGCTACTGCAACATCTACCGCACTCTCAAGGTCGGGTCCGGCCAGGCGGCGCACATCAACCGGTTCTTCTGCGTGCCGCAGGCGCACTACCTCGGCGTGACGCCGTGGGACATCAAGGAGTTCAAGCTCGAGGACGCGACGCACCCGTTGGAGGAGGCGGACATCAAGCGCGCGAAGGACGCGCTGAAGAACGACCCGTTCATCCGGCACCACAAGGAGTGGCAGCAGGCGCTGGAGCACATGCTGGCGCTGGGCGTGCGCGTCGAGCAGCAGGCCTTCGCCAAGCACGGGCTGAACTTCGTCCTCGAGGAATACCTGCCGCGGAAGCTCAAGAAGGCCAAGTTCCTGCCGTAGAGCACGGGTGGAGGGCCGGGATCGGCGATCCCGGCTACAGGGCTGTTCTTGTAGCCGGGATCGGCGATCCCGGCTACAGGGTTGTTCTTGTAGCCGGCTTCGGTGAAGCCGGCAGGCCGGTTACGGGAAATCAATCCAGCCCTGATAAGGCCAATCCTCCGCCCTCCTGACCAGGCCCGCTCGGACCGGATTGTCCCTGACATACAACCACTTTTCGCTGCGGCTTTCCTCGGAGCGAAGAACGTGATCGAAGAACTCCGCCTGCCATATCGGGGAGAGAAAGCCGCGATCGCGAACGAGACGTTTGCTGGTCCATTGCTTCCATTGTCGCATGAAGTCCGAGAGCGTCTTGTCCGCGCTCACTGGAGAACAGAAGAAATGAACATGATCGGGCATAATCACGTACCGTCCTATGGCCCATCGATGCCTGGGCAGGGCCTGACCCCATTCATGCAGAAGGATGGCGCCCGCGTCGCCATCGGCCAGAAAGGCGCGGCGGCCGTGTGTGCACGTCGTAATGAAATACACGGGCTGGCCGGCATAGATTCGCTCCAAGCGGCGCAGGTGCCCGTGGCATGGCGTGGTCGGCAACAGGTTCTTTTCCATTGTATGCTCGAGATTATGAGCCGGGAGCGACGATCAGCCGGGATCAGCGATCCCGGCTACAGGATCGAGGCATCAATGGAAGAAAGGAGAATGAGGCGGAAAATTCCACGGAAAAGATTCCTGTAGCCGGCTTCGATGAAGCCGGCAGGCCGGGACCGGCGGTCCCGGCTACAGGGTTTGCAGCAAGCGGTTCTTGTAGAGCTGGCGGACGAGCTCGACGTCGAGGGTGTGGCCGGCCTTGTAGGAGACCACGCGGCCGACGAACTGGCCTTCCTCGATCAGGGCGAGGGCGGCCAGCAGGTCCAGGGCCGCGCGGTGCCAGACGGCCTCGAGCGACTTGCCCTCATGGACTAGGCGGGGCTCGTTGTAGTATTCGCGCCGCCCCGCGATCAGCAGGTTTTTCTTGGTGTACCCGAGGTTCCGAATGTCGGCGAAGATGCGGCCGATGGTGCGGCAGTAGATCATTTTCACGCCGGACGAGTTGGTCCGCGCCTGGGCGCCCTGGCGGAACAGCTCCGGGGTGACGTGGAATCGCAGGCGCTGCCGGCCGATGGCGGTCTTGAAATCGATGGCGCAATCGAGATGCAGGGTGGGGCGGGCCGGATCGGCGGGCGGGGCCAGGGCCACGAAGCTGCCGTTCGCGCTGCAGACGCAGACCGGCTCGCGGACCGTGACCCGGCGCGCCGGGGCGTCGACCTCGCGCCAGCCGGCCTTTTCCACGGCCTCGACCAGTTCCAGGCTGCCGCGGTCGAACAGCGGCGGGTCGCCGGAATCGATCCGGACGAGCACGCTGTCCAGACCCAGCCCGACCTTGAGGGCCACGATGTGTTCGACCATACGGACGTAGTTGTGCGGCGGGCCCGCGCGCAGGACGATGTTGCTTACGATGTCGCCGGTGGTCCAGACATTGCGGGCGGATACCGCGAAGGGCAGCACGTCCTTGAGGTCCGACCGCTCGAACCACCAGCCGGGCAGGTCCGTGGGCTCGAAGGTCACCGTGCGCGTGTGTTTCCCCCTGAAGGTGCCGGGGCCCTGGACCGTGACCGGCCCGGCGAGCGTGCGCTGTCGCCTCGGGGCGCCGACGACCGCGGGGGCGGCGGGGAGTTCCAGGTCCACCGGCTGCCGGGAAAAGAGTTCCCAGGCCCGGGTCATGTCCTCGGGCTGGCCGGCCAGTAGTTTGCCAAAAGCTGCTTCCGCCATGTGCCTCATCCTTCCGGTTCGCGCGCAGTCTACGGCAGGGAGGGGAAGGCTGACAAGCGGATTGGCGGGATTCGCAGCCATTCTCATCCTGGGCAGAACAGCAGGCTCATAGCGCCTGCTGTACGAAAGTACAGCGGGGGCTACGAACCCGCTGTGATTCGGGCGCCGATAAGCGGCAAAAGTAGAATGGCTGCGGGGTTCAGGCGCTGTCGGCCACCGGCTCGGGCCGGCCGGCGTTCCGGTCGCCGTTGCGGTATTGCTGCATCACGCGGTCGCTGCAGTCCGGGCAGACGCCGTGGCTGACCTGCGCGAGGCGCCGGTTGGAGAAAAAGACCTCGAAGTGCTCCCAGGCCCGGTCGGCGACGTGGACCTTGCGGCAGTACGAGCAGATCGTCACGGAGCCGCTGCGCCGCACCTGCCAGTGGCGGACGACCGGGAGCAGGGCCAGCAGGCCCATCGACAGGATTCCGGAGGCCAGGAAGCCGGCCTGGGCCAGGCGGGATTCAATACGGGGATCCGCGAAGAACCGGCAAGGCCACTCGCATGCCACACAGGCCCACACGAAGCCGGCGGCCACCAGGATGCACAGCGCCTGCCACAGGAACATCCGGACCGGGGAGTAATTCGGGATCTTCGCCGGTTGACATTGGACGCCGTTACTCATTCCATGTATAAATAACGCCGTTCGGGCGGAAAAGTTAAACCCGCCCGGGCATGGTTCAGGCGGGCCGCGCGGCGGTAGAACAGAGCCTCATGTCGGGGCGTAGCTCAGACTGGCAGAGCGTCAGCTTTGGGAGCTGAAAGTCGCTGGTTCAAATCCAGTCGCCCCGACATGGGGCTTTTCTTGTTTCCGCCGCGGGGTCGCTGGTTCATTTCGCGCGGCGAGGGTAGCCGCGCGGAAAGGCTTGAGCGCAGTGAAAGCCCCGAGCCAGGCGAGGGCCAGTGGCCCGGGCGGGCCGCGCAGCAAATCCAGTCGCCCCGACATGGGGCTTTTCTTGTTTCCGCCGCGGGGTCGCTGGTTCTTTACGCACGCAGGCGGATGGACGCGGCGACGGACTTGAGGAAGTGGCCGGAACGCAGCGTGTCCCATCCCTGCTTGAGCAGGCGGAGGGGATGGGTTTCGACGGTCCGCAGGACCGCCTGCATTTCGGAGTCCAGCGGGGTGATTCGTTCCGAGCCGCCCCAGACGGCCTGCGGACGGGCCGTGTTCCAGGGATCGCAGGCCCAGCGCGTCCAGGCCTCGAGCGGCGGCGGTAACCCCGTCCGGACGTCCGCGCAGATCGGGGCTTCCAGCCGGCAGGGGAAGGCGCGCAGGGAGTATGCCGGGAAACCGAGGGCCCGGAGCCTATGTATGGCCCGGCGACCGGCCCCCGGCGGTTCTTCCGGACCGCCCAGCCACAGCTCGGCCTGCGGCTCGATCCCGTACTGCCGGAGCAGCAGGAACGTCCGGGCCAGTTCGTTCTCGTCGAGGGCGCAGCCGTACTTGAGCAGGTTGGCCCGGTCGCACGAGGGCAGCAGGAACACGACCCGGCGGCACAGCGAGAGGCGCATCTGGTCCATCGTGTCGGGAGACAGGAGCGTGGGAAGCAACTGAAGGGACCAGGGGATGACGTTGCGCACCTGGGCCAGGGCGGCGCACCACTGGTCCAGGCGGGCGGGGGTCCAGATGCCCGGGGGATCATCCAGGAAGACCTCGGCGACGCCCTTGTCCGAGGCCTTCTGGAGGCAGGACGCCAGGCGATCCATGCGCCAGGACCGGAGCGGCTCCGAGGCGAGGCCCCACGCGCGATCGGCCGGGCAGCGAGTATGGCCGCGCGTCAAGCGGACATGGATGCTGCATCCCCCCGAACCGGGCAGCCCGGCATACGCGGCTATAAATGGCTCGTGCCAGTCGGGCAGGGTCAAGCTGTTGAGATCGTTGAGCCAGCGGGCTTCCCGGGCCGGGCTCCCGCGGAACAGGAGGCCGGGCACGTGCTGCAGGCGGGTCTCGACGGTGAAGAAATCGAGCAGGCTGTGAAGGATGGGTTCCGGGTCGCCCGCCAGCACATAATCCACGCGGGGCAGGTCCATCGCGGCTTCCGGGAACTCGGATGGGTGCTGGCCGCACAGGCCGACCGGGAGCGAGGGAAAGGCGCGCTTGAGAATGTTGATCAGGCCCATGGCCTGGCCCAGCCCCTCGGTGGTCGTGTTCACAATCACCACCACCGGATCCGCCACCTTGCGGACGGCCGCCACAAGTTCGGTTTCCATGGACGTGAAAAACCGGGCATCCAGCAGCGTGGCGATGTGCCGGGAGCGTTGGGACAAGTGGGTCTGCAGGCACATCAGGTCCCACGGCGGAAGCAGGGGATGCGCGTTGAATCCCGCCGGGCCACGGGGCGGCACGGGCGGCACGGCTTCCGGCGGCTGGATCAGCAACACATTCACTTGCACAAGGCTCCGGGGATGAGCAATATGACGGCCAGGGCGAAAACAGCCATCCCCCGGCCCTGGTCGGGCCGGGGGCAAATGTAATACGAAGCCTGCGAACATGCAAGTACTGGACTGCGACATCCTCGTGATCGGCAGCGGGCTGGCGGGCCTCATGACGGCCCTGCGGCTCGGTCGGCAGGCCCGCGTGATCCTGGCCACCAAGCGGGCGGTCGAGGAAAGCAACACGGCCTACGCGCAGGGCGGGATCGCCTGCGTCGTGGATCCGGATGACAGCCTGGAAGAGCATGTGCAGGATACGCTGGGCGCCGGCGCGGGGCTGTGCCGGGAGCCGGTGGTCCGGGCCCTGCTGGCGGAAGGGGCGGCCGGCATCCGGGATCTCGAGGCCTGGGGCGTGCGCTTCGAGCGGCGGCAGGGCCGTGAGGAGGAGTACGACCTCGGCCAGGAGGGCGGCCACTCGCGGCGGCGCGTCCTGCACGCGGGCGACATGACCGGCCGGGAAATCATCCGCGCGCTGGTCGAGCAAGCCCGGGCTTGCCCGAACATCGAGATCCGGTCCGACCTGATGGCGATCGACCTGGTGACCACCGGCTGGCTTCATCACCCCGGCCCCAACCGCTGTATCGGCGCATACCTGCTGGACCGGCGGGCCGGAAATGTTCTCTCCATCCGGGCCGGCCACACCGTGCTGGCCACCGGCGGGGCGGGGAAGGTGTACCTCTACACGAGCAACCCGGACACGGCCACGGGCGACGGGCTCGCGATGGCATGGCGGGCCGGCCTGCCCATACTGAACCTGGAGTTCGTCCAGTTCCATCCCACGTGCCTGTACCACCCGGAGGCCAAGTCGTTCCTGGTCAGCGAGGCCGTGCGCGGGGAGGGGGGCGTGCTGGTCAACGCCGGCGGCGAGTCGTTCATGGAGAAGTACGACGCCCGCGCTTCGCTGGCGCCGCGCGACATCGTGGCGCGCGCGATCGACCAGGAGATGAAGACACGCGGCGATTCCTGCGTCTACCTGGACATCACGCACCGCTCCGAACGGTTCCTCCGGCGGCGCTTCCCCAACATCTTCGCCACCTGCCAGCGCTTCGGGATTCACATGGCCCGCGCGCCCATTCCCGTCGTGCCCGCGGCCCATTACTTCTGCGGCGGCGTGGAGGCCGGGATCGACGGGCGGACCGCGCTGCCGGGCCTGTCCGCGTGCGGCGAGGTGGCGTGCACGGGGCTGCACGGCGCCAACCGGCTGGCCAGCAACTCGCTGCTGGAGGCCCTGGTCGCCGCCCGCCGGACCGCGGAGACGGTCCTCGCCGGCGGGGCGCCGATCCGGCCGCCGCGCGAGGAGATCCCCCCCTGGCAGTCCGGGGCGGCCGTGCCCAGCGACGAGGGCATCGTGGTCGAGCATAACTGGAACGAGGTGCGCACCGCGATGTGGGACTACGTGGGCATCGTCCGCACCGACCGCCGCCTGGACCGCGCCCTGCGCCGGATCCGGAATTTGCGCCGCGAGATCCGCCAGTATTACCTGGACTACCTGATCACGCCCGACATCCTGGAACTGCGCAACATCGCGGACGTCGCGGAGCTGGTCGTCCGGTCGGCCCGGTGCCGGAAGGAGAGCCGGGGCTTGCACTACACGCTGGACTATCCGCGCCCCGACTCGGGCCGGCCGGCGGGCGACACGCGCATCCAGGATCAGCCCGGCGGGGCGGTCGGGGATCGGCTGGACTGACTTTCGCGGCCGGCCTCGATCGCGCGCTCCACGAAGAAGGTCAGGCAGCCCAGCACGAACAGCACCGTGGCCACCCAGAGGCTGATCGCAAGGATGATGCCGCCGGGCCCGATGCGGCCGTCGGCGTCCCGGAGCAGGTTGGTCAGCAGGAGGCCCGCCAGGATCGCCGCGAGGCTGCGCTTGAGATACCGGAGGAAGAGCTCCCAGCGCTGCCGCCGCGGGCTCATGATCGCCTGCGGGTTTTGCGACCGGACCAGACGGTGCAGCGGGATCCCGGCCAACAGGGCATAGAAGACAGCCTCCTCGGCCGCCGAGGGCGCGTGCCCCAGGTCGCCCAGGGTGACCCACATCATGACCGCGGTCACGATCACGAACCCGGTTTGCAATACAAAAAGGAGAAGGGGAAACCAGGCATCCGCGGCGGCGTCCGGGCCCGGGTGCGCCACGGACGGGAGCCGGGCGGCGCCCCCGAGCACCAGGTGCAGGCCCAGGGCCGTGCCGAGCGCGCTCCACAAGCCCGGCCCCGGCGCGGACCGCGCCGCGAACATCATCGCCAGCGCCAGGCCCACCGGGATCAGCCCGAGCCAGTGTGCGCGGGCGATATGCTGCGGGCAGGTGTCCGAGGACGGGCGATACTCGGAAAAGACGTCCATGACGCCTTCTTATCTCCCGGCCGGCGCGGCCTGTCAACCCCGGCCGGCGCGGAAACGATGGATTGTCATTCCGAGCGAAGCGAGGAATCTCAAACGTTTTTTCACGACCCCGGACGGTTGGACGGTTTTCCAGTTCGCCCGGTCATGGTACAGTGTCCCTATGAACGACCAGGACCCGGACTTGGAGGAGCCCCGCTGGATCGCCTGGGCGCGCGAGCTGCAGGCCGTGGCCCAGAACGGGCTGCATTACACGACCGCCGGGTTCGACCGCCAGCGGTACGAGGCCGTGCAGCGCATCGCGGCCGAGATGTTCGCGGTCCAGTCGGGTAGCGACACCCGCCGGGTCTTGGACCTGTTCCGCGGTGAAATCGGCCACGCCACGCCGAAGGTGGACATGCGCGGCGCCGTCTTCCGCGACGGGCGGCTCCTGCTGGTCCGCGAGCGGCGGGACCAGCTCTGGACCCTTCCCGGGGGCTGGGCCGATCCCAACGAGATGCCGACCGAGGCCATCGAGCGTGAGATCCGCGAGGAGGCGGGCTATCGCACCCGGGCCGTGAAGCTGGCCGCCGTCTACGACCGGTGCCGACAGGGCGCCATCCCGCCGTACCCGTACCACGTGTACAAGATCTTCTTCCTCTGCGAACTGCTGGGCGGCGCGCCGGTGGACAACATCGAGACCGACGCCGTGGACTTCTTCGCGGAGGACGCCATTCCGCCGCTCTCGATCCCGCGGGTCAATCCGCGCCAACTCGCCCGCCTCTTCGAGCACCACCGGAATCCGGCCCTGCCCGCCGATTTCGATTGAGCCCGAAGTCGGAAAAATGAACCGCTAGACCCCTGCGGCCTTGTGCCGCAGGTGAATCAGGTTGGCGGGTTGCCGCACGAGCCGCCGAACTGACTCACCCGCCAGGCAAGCTGGCGGGGGTCGAGGGGAAATGTGCGGTGGGCCAAAAAAACCGCCCTCCCGCGGGCGCGGAAGGGCGGTGGAATTCCTGACGTGTCCGGATCAGAACGCACGGCTCAACGTCACGCCGCCGTACACGGCGTCTTTTTCGCCGTAAACCGCTTCCGCCGCATCCTCGATGTCGCCGTCCAGGAGCATCACGTACTGGAGGGTGCCGGCCAGGGAACAGGTCTCCGAGAGCGCGTAGGTGAGTCCGGCGGAGAGGTTCAGGTCGTTCAGCGCGGCGCTGTCGTTTACGATGGCGTCGCCTTCCTCGCCCTCTTCCGGGGAGAAGCTGAAGTAATACTCGTTGTAATCCGCGCCGCCGAAGCCCAGGGATGCGCCCAGGTCCAGCGAGAGCTTCTCTTCCATGAAGGCCAGACTGTGCCCGATGGCCACCTGCGCGTAGAAGTCCTCGACCTCATCGAAGTCGTAGAACAGCGTGACGGAGGGGGCCAGCAGGACGTCCGCCTCGGCCGTCAGGAACAGCTCGCCGGTGTTCTCCGCCGTCTTGAGGACATAGTCCACGATGCCGACCTCCAGGCTGGCCGTTTCCCCCAGATCGCGGCTGTAGGAGACGGTGAGGTCCACCTCGTTGAACTCGCCCTGGTTGTCCAGATTGTCCGTCAGGTCCATGTTGGCCCACGTGTTGAACGAGAGCCCGCAGGGGCCCGAGACGGTCAGCGACGGCTGGAACACCGGCTCGTCGTTCAGAACCTGCCCGCGCCACACGTAGTGCGAGAGGACGCCCAGGCCCAGTTCCGCCTCCGCCGCCCAGCTTCCCATGGCGGCAGCCAAAACCACGACCAGCGCCACGCCTGCCTTCATCATGCTTTTCTTCATCGCGTATGCTTCTCCTGTTTTTTATCCTGTGTACCATGCTCCCGGTGCGCCCCGGCCCGACCACGGCTTTCTCCGTGCGCGACCCTGGCTCCGGGCCCGGCCAGGCACATGCAATCCCCATGCCACCCGGCCGCCTCCATCGCACCGATTATCCCTGTTATGACAGGTATGGCAATAGAATATGATTAAACCAAAAAGTTGATCGAAAAATTATAAGTAACAATAATGAGTGCACACTAAATCCATAATGACAATACTGTAACTTTAAATAAAACCGACTGCCGTTGCACGAGGGCGAGGTGGCGGGGACCGGACTCGGTGGAAGGGCGAAAAAGGGCTGGTCAACGGCGGCTCGCTTTTCTAGGCTGCTTTTGAGAGGTGGAAGCCCTGATCGGCACGCCTCTTCCGGCACGCGGTGCTCCGGAGAAAGAGGCTATGAAGACAGGCCGGTGGATAGGCATCGCGGTGCTGTGGGAATGGGCCCGGGTCGTCGCGCTGGCCGGCCTGGCCCCCGGGGAGACTTTGATGCCAAGCAAGGTGGAAACCATGATTACATTGCCGTCGCCGGTGGCCGAGCGTCATTGCGAACTCAATCACGCCCTGCAGTTCCGCCGATCCACGCGGGAATTCAAGGACGAGCCCATTTCGCTGGCCGAGGCCGGGCGCCTTCTCTGGGCGGCGCAAGGTGTCACCAGCCTGGGCGGGTTCCGGACAGCGCCTTCCGCCGGGGCCTTGTATCCCCTGGAACTCTATCTCGTCGCCGGCCGGGTCAGCGACCTCGAGGCGGGCATTTACAAGTACGAGCCGACCAAGCACGGGCTGGTCAAAACGATGAGCGGCGACCAGCGTACCAAGCTGGCTGCGGCCTCGCTCGGACAGCTCTGGATGAGCCAGGCTGCGGCGATCCTCGCGTTCAGCGCCGTGCCGGAGCGGACCACCCACCGGTACGGGGACCGCGGGCACCGCTACGTCTACATGGAAGTCGGGCACGCGGGCCAGAACGTGTCGCTGGAGGCGGTCGCGCTCGGGCTCGGCACCGTGGTCGTGGCGGCCTTCTCCGACGACGAGGTGCGGAAGGTCCTAGGGCTCCCGCACGGCGAAGAGCCGCTCTACCTGATGCCCGTGGGCCGGAAGTAAGCGAGCGCATGGCTAGGCCCCGGTCATCCCCCAGGAAGAAACCCGCCCGGCGCCGCGCGCCCCCCGCGGGCCGGACGATCCTCTTCGTCGCTTCCGAGTGTGCGCCGTATGCCAAGGTCGGCGGCCTGGCGGACGTTGTGGGGGCCCTGCCCAAGGCGCTGCTCCGGATGGGCCACGAGGTCCGCATCGTGCTGCCCCTGTATGCCTCGATCGACCGCGCGCGCCACGGGATTCGGTTCCTGCAGACCTCCTGCGTGCACATGGGCAACGGCGAGGAGCAGTGGGTCGGCGTGCACGAGGCGACCGCGGACGGCGGCGTGCCGGTCTGGTTCGTGGACTACGACCGGTTCTTCGGCCGGCCGGGATTGTACGACGAGGCCGGCGGCGAGTACGGCGACAACGCGTTCCGCTTCGCCCTGCTGTCCAAGGCCGCGACGCAGATCTGCAAGGACACCGGCTTCATCCCGGACGTGGTGCACGCCCACGACTGGCCCACGGCCCTGGCGCCCGTCTTCCTGAAAACCTGGGACCGCATCCTCTCGCCGTTGTCGGCGACGGCCTCGGTGCTGACGATCCACAACATCGGCTACCAGGGCGTGTACCACGCCAGCGCCTTCCCATACATCGGCGTCGGCTGGGAGCATTTCGCGCCCGATCGCTTCGAGGACCACGGCCAGGTCAACCTGCTCAAGGCGGGTGTCGCCTTCGCCGACGCGCTGACCACGGTGTCCCCCGCGCACGCGAGCGAGATCCTGGACCCGGTCGGCGGCATGGGCCTGGCCCCGCATCTCTCGGCCCGCCGCGGGGAACTCACCGGCATCCTGAACGGCGCCGACTACGAGCATTGGAACCCGGAGACGGACCCGTTCATCCCGGCCCACTATTCCCTGAAGGACCTCTCCGGCAAGGCCGCCTGCAAGGCCGACCTGCAGCACCGCATGGGCCTCGCGGCGCGCCCGGACTGGCCGCTCTTCGGCATCGTGTCCCGGTTCGCCCCCCAGAAGGGGTTCGGGCTTCTCGCGGAAGGTCTGCCGGAGGCCCTCAAGCAGATGCTCTTCCAGGTCGTGGTCCTGGGCACCGGCGATCCCTGGATGGAAAATTTCTTCCGCGCGCTCTCCGCCGCCTGGCCCGGCCGCGTGGCCTGCCACATCGGGTTCTCCAACGAGTTGAGCCACTGGATCGAGGCGGGCTCCGACTTCTTCCTGATGCCGTCCCTCTACGAGCCCTGCGGCCTCAACCAGATGTACTCCATGAAATACGGCACGCTCCCGGTCGTGCGGGCGACGGGCGGCCTGGACGATACCGTGGAGAACTACAACGAGAAGACCGGCGCGGGCACCGGCTTCAAGTTCTGGGAGCCCGCCGCGTCGGCCGTCCGCGACACGATCGGCTGGGCCGTCTCCACCTGGTTCGACCGCCCGCAGCACATCGAGCGCCTGCGCCGGAACGCCATGCAACAGGACTTCTCCTGGGCGGCCTCGGCGGCCGAGTACGTCAAGGTCTACGAGCGCGCCATCGCCGCCCGGCGAAGGGGCTGACCGTCAGCGCAGATTGTACCGGCCGGGCGCAATGATTCCGTTCGGATCGAGGACGCTCTTCAGGTCGCGCGCCGTTTGCCAGAACGAATCCGACTCGTCCAGGATGAGGTCCATGGACTGGCTGCCGACGCGATACGGGGGGAATCCGCGCCGGATGAATTCCCTGGTCAACTCGTCATTGCACGCGTGCGCGGCGGCGGTCCGCTCGGCGGAGTTCCGGTCAAACGCCAGGTTGATCACGCACTCCATCGCCCGATCGTCCACCAGGTTCAGCGTGACGAACGGCGTGAAACCATGCTTTTCGAATACGAGCGTGGTCAGGTCCATTCCTTCGCGCACCCGAGCGCCTTCCGCCGGCAGGAAGGGTACGCAATACAGGAGTCCGCAGTGCCCCTGGTCGGGATCGTCGCGCTCCGAGGAGGAGTTCTGCCCCAAAGGCCAGCTCACGCTCAACATGGGGGCATCC
Source organism: Kiritimatiellia bacterium (assembly GCA_018001225.1). Classification (NCBI taxonomy): domain Bacteria; kingdom Pseudomonadati; phylum Kiritimatiellota; class Kiritimatiellia; species Kiritimatiellia bacterium. The sequence goes on from JAGNIJ010000024.1 coordinate 52,063, forward strand.
GTGGGCACGCCGCGCGCCAGGCCGTAGAGCGGTTCGGCGGCCTTCAGGATGGCGCGCTGCCGGCGGACCCACGGGATCCATGTCAGACGGGATGAAAGCCGGTCTGCCCAGGACAGGACCCGGTCCGTCATGAAGAGGGGCCGGCAGAGTCCGCGCAGGCGCCGGCGTATGAGCCCGCGTGCCTCCCGAAGCTGTCCCGGCAGGCCCGGGATGCCCGCCACGGCGCTCCAAGGGCCGAACCCCTGCTGTTCCAGCAGGTGCTCGGCTGTGCGTCGGCGTTCCGCCTCCGGGGCCTTCATCCACGTGGACAGTTCGCGGTATACAAGCGGGGCCATGGCGATCCGGGTGCGGTGCCGGTTGCCGATATGGGCGACGGCAGTCAGCACTCCGTCCCTCCGCAATTCCGTGAGCGCCTCGACGAAGGGGGCCAGGTGTTCTTCGCGCTTGATTCGGGCGATCAGGACCATGCCGGCGGCCGGGACTGGCCGGAGATCCACGGCGGCGGAGGTGACGATCCCGAAGTTGGACTGGAAGAACAAGCCGTCCAGCGCCGGGCCGATTCCGTGGCGATACAGGTGGGGGGTCAATGCCGAGGCATAATGACCGAAGCCTGTGCGGAGGACCGAGCCGTTTCCGAGCACGATCTCCATCCCGGAAAGACTGTCCGCCTTGCTGGAGAAGTACCCGATGCCGCGTTCCAGGGCGTTGCCGATCAGGCTGGTATCCGCCGCGGAACCCGTCACGTTGAGCTGCAGGGCAAGGCCCTGTTGCCGCAGGTGCTCGTAGAGCTGCCGCTGGGTTACGCCCGGCTCCACGACGGCATAGTGATACCGCGCATTCACCGCACGGATGCGATTCAACCTCGAAAGATCCACGATCACGGTCCCGTCCCTCGGCGGAAGCCGGGAGCCCAGGCCCCAGTTGTGGCCGCGGCTGATCGGGTAGAGGGGGATGTCGCGGGCATTGGCGATTTCGACGATCCTGCGCACCTGCCCGGTATCCGAGGGCCGGAGGACGGCGGGGATAGAGCGCCGCAGGCCGCTGACGTTGGCCTCGTACGCCGCCCGCTCGGACGGTTGGTCGAGGACTTGATCAGCCCCCAGCGCCTCGCGCCACTCGCGCAACGCCATCGACAGGTTTTCCGCGATCATCGTGCGCGAGCCAGCATGTAGAAATGTCTCCGGCTTGTCCAGACGATCCCGTTTTCTCATCCGCGACGCCCGGCGGGTCAACAGGACAGGGGGATTGCAAGGGTGACCGTGGTGCCCGCCCCGGGTTGGCTGGCCATGGTCAACGTGCCACCATGATCCTCGACGACCTGCCGGGCAATGCGCAAGCCCAGGCCGACCGAGCCACCCGGGTCGTTGCCCGCCGCTGACCGTATGTCGGCCAATTTCTCGGATGACATGCCGCGGCCGTTATCCTGCACTTCGATGAGTGCGTGATCCTGCTCCCGGCGAAGGTTGATGAGAACTAATCCTCCTTGCCTTCCCCGGACCGCCTCGATGGCGTTGACCATCAGGTTCTGGATCGCCCGCATCAGGGACAGCCGCAGGGCATGGACCTGCACGTCGTGGGCATCAGTCTGTACCCGGATCTCCGCGCCCTGCAGCAGCGCCCAGGAAGACATGCCGGCGGCCAGTTCCTTCACGAGTTTCAGCACGTCCACGGGTCCGCGGGAAATGTGAGTATTGCGGCCTTCCGAAGTCCATGTGTCGGCCAGTTCCTTGCACCGCGAAACGCTGGTCTCGATCATCTCTATGTAGGAGCGCGTTGCGGGCCACTTGTCACCCAGGAGGGGGCCCGCTTCGCGCAGTTGCATGGAAAGCAGTTCCACGTACCCCAGCACCAGGGTCAGGGGATTGCGGATATCGTGTGCGAGTTCGGCCGCCCGGCTGCCGAGGGATACAAGCGGGTCGTTCTGGATCATCTTTTCCTGCAGTTTGTGATTCAGCAGGTTCAGCTCGTTCTCCGCCTTGCGCCGGCGCCGTTCCACATCCGTGTGCAGGACGCTGCGCCGGACGACGTTCAGCATCTCCGGGGCGTCGAAGGGTTTCTTGAGGTAATCGCTCGCGCCGAGGCGCACGGCCTCTTGCGCCGTCTCCAGGGTGCTGTAGCCGGTAAGGAGGATGATCGCCACGTCGCCATCCAGAACCCGCATTTCCTTCAATCCGTCGATGCCGTTTTTTCCCGGCATACGGATATCGAGAATCACGGCCGAAGGCTTTTCGTTTGTCAGCAGCGTGGTTGCGGCATCCACGCTGTCCGCGCACAGGACCCGGTACTCGTTCTTGAGCAGGATGCGGAGGCTTTCCCGCGGGCCATGGTCGTCATCCACCACCAGCACGGTGGGCATAGTCTGGGACAGGGGCGATGGTTCCATCAGAACGTGTACCCGTAAGAGAAGCCAAGCAACTGCGAGCAAAGCTCGTAGGAGCCGTTGAACAGGGGTTGAGGGCTGGATGTGACGTTGCGGTCCTCGAAAAAGCTATAGGCATAAGCCACGTCGAAGCGATGATGATTCCATGTGTACCCCGTGCCGAGACTGACCACGTGGCGATCCGCGTCCGGCAGGGTGGGGGCCAGCGTCGGGGAGGGGATAGGACTCTCGATGAACAGGTAGCCGCCTCGCAGAACCCAGTTCTCGGTCACGCGCCAGTCGGCGCCGACGCCCAGGGTCCAGCTGTCTTCCCACTGCTGCGGGATGGTCGTCTGGGGCAACAGGGAGTTCAGGACCCCGGCATCCAGGATCAGCCGGTCGTACCGCGAAAACTCGATCCATTCCACATCCGCGCCGAGGCGGAGGGTGTCGGTAGCCTGGAAGCCGTAGCCGGCAGCTATCACGGAAGGGAAGCGGATCGTGGTGTCAAAATCGCTCGAGGAGGGCAGAGGGAAGCCGGCCGGAAGACCGCTGACCGAAAAGTCTCCGTCGTAGTCGATATCCACCGGTGCGCGGTAGACCAGGCCCAGTACCTGGCGCGGGGAGCACTTCCACTGCAACCCGGCATGGCCGCTCACGCCGGCGCCCTCGGCGTCAAAGCGGGCCTCGCCATCCGGCAGCAGCGGGATGCCGACGGCCTGCGACCAGGGGAAGATCTGGCGGAGCGTGAAATCGGAAAACAACAGGTCCGCGGCCAGTCCCAAGGAGAAGGTGTCCGTAAGTTGCAGCGCAAAGGCGGGCGAGACTTCCAGGGTCCGCAATTCCGCCCGGTACGGAGCGGCATATCGGAAGAGACTGTCCTGGCTCCACTCGGTGGACTGGCCGTAGGGCGAGGATAGACCTATCCCGGCGGCATAACGACCGTCGGACAGGGCCGCGACGGCATAGAGAGCAGGAAGCCAGGCGGGGTCGTTTCGCGTCTCGACGTGATCGAAAGGCGGGACGGCCGACTTGAACTCTGCGCCACCGTCCACCATGGTCAACGAGGCCAGAACTTCAGTCCTGTCCTGCCAGGCCAGCCCGGCCGGGTTGTGGGAAAGCAGGGAAGCATCGTCCGTGAGGGTCAGTTTTCCGCCCGCATGTCCAAGCGCCGCAGCTCCTTCGGGTGGATTTCTAAACCCGCTGGAGAACGCTGGTTCCATGGCTGCGGCCGTGCAGAGAATACATATGCTTGCGATCCTTGTCCTGAACCTGTTCATCCGGTGTTTCCTTTTATAAGCAGCAACCCTGATTTCGCGGACCGCTTCTTTCTACCGCAATGTTGCTGCCGTAAGCATGTGGCATGCCATTAGCTCGTTATGCCGGCCTGTTTGCAGGATTTCTCCTACATCGCTAAATTAAAAGATGCTCCGATGAGTAAAACAACATCCGGAATCCGGCTTCAGTGTCCAGAATTGTTCAGCCGGTGCTCATTTTATGCCGATCACTACGCCATGATCGCGCACAAGTCGATGGGTTAGAATCCGCGAGAAACCGGCCTCATTCATCCATGTGGCATATTCATTCCACGTGTAAAGCATTCCCTCTCCGGTGGCCAGCGTGAGGAAATAAGGCGAGCCCATGGCCGCGCTCAAGGGCCCTGTGCCGTCGTTGTGTTGCATCATGTTGAAGACAATGGCGACGCCATGGGGCGGTAATGTGCGGCAGGCCTTTTGGAGTAGAGCCTTGTTCTTCTCCGCGGACCAGATGGTCATGAAGTGGGCGAACAGAATGGCATCCACGCCGGCGGGAAATTCGTCAAGGAAGCCGTCGCCCTCCACGGCGGCCAGTCGGTCCGCATATCCGGCCTTTCGGATATTCTCCCGGGCGATCCGGCATACCGTTGGCGAGTCAAACACCGTCGCGCGCAGCGACGGATAGCACCGGGCCAACTCGATGATGTTGGAGCCGTTACCACCCCCGACATCAAGCAGATGACGAACCCGGGAAAAGTCCACGGCCCCGGCAAGCATCCGGTTGGATTGCACGGAAATGCTCTCCATGGCGGCCTGGAATATACTTTCCAAGTCGGGATCATGGGTTAACCGTCCGTAGAGAGTGCTCTCCGTCCCTCCAAACTCCGTGAGACCGGTATTGGAGCCGGCCTTCGCGGCGTCGAAGAAGTGCGCCATGGCCCGGTAGTTGATGAAGTGCTGCCAGAGCACGACAGGCACGATATTCCCCGGTTGGGCCCGGTCCAGCAACCGCGCGGCGAGCCAGGTGTTGCTGTAGTTCTCCCGCCGCTTGCGCAGGAGGCGCAGCGCGGTGCAACCGAGAAGGAGAATGCGTGCCGGCTGCTCTCCAAGACCAAGTTCCTCCGCCACCTGGGCAAGCGTCATGGCCTTTCGCCGGGCGAGCAGGGAAAACAGATCGAACCGCACCGCCGCGGCAAGGGTCTGGAAGTAGATGTGTCCTCCCATGACCCTGTATAGATTGTCAGACGTCCTTTTCAGGAGCGTCGCCTCCGCCAACCGCCGGAGCAAGAGCCGGATGGGATGTCGCACGAGTTTCATGGAATTGTAAACGAACACGGATCTTCTAATTAATCATCGCGGATGTGGCAAGAACCGTTTTACAATAAAACGCCTTTTCTTGCGTAAAGAGTGAACAAAAGAGTGCAGGCAATTGCTTATAACTGTTGACGGCGTGTACATAAATGCTCATCCTGATTCCGCTTAAACGGTAAGGTGCACTGCCCATGGTATTGCGGCTTCATAGTGGTTTTGCCATGCGAGGGGGAGAGGGGGAATGAGTCGGGCGCAGCGAGTGGTGGTTACGGGCATAGGTGTCGTGGCTCCGAATGGCATAGGCAAGGAGGTTTTCTGGAGGAATCTTCTGGCGGGTATCGGCGGCATCGGCCCGATCACGCTTTTTGATCCGACAGGTACGCCCTGTACCGTCGCCGGGGAAGTCCGGGATTTCCGTCCGGAGGATTTCATCGAGCCGCGGATGAAACCCCGGCGCATGTCGCGTTGTACACAGATGGCGGTGGCGGCCGCGAAGATGGCGCTGGAGGATTCCGGGCTGGATGCGGGACCGTTGAAGAAGCACTTTCCGTTACCGCTGGTCATGGGCGTGAGCACCAGCGCGCCGGACATGTGGGAGGCGCATCGCCGACAGATTGAGCGGAGGGGCCCGGGCCAGGGGCCTCCCTATATCATCGGCGCGTTCATGCCTCACGCGGCGGTCAATGCCATCAGCGCCTGTCTGGACTTGCAGACGCACCCGTTGACCATGGCAAGCGCCTGCGCGGCCGGCCTCGACGCCATCAGCGAGGCGGCCTCGCTGATTCTGGGAGACCGCGCGGACGTGGCGATGGCCGGCGGGGCGGATGCCCCGATCAGCTTCACGGCCTTCACCAGCTTCGCGGCTTGTGGGTTGATTTCCTCGGAAGTACAGAATCCCCGTGCGGCGAGCCGGCCGTTCGACCGCCAACATGTGTGCGGCGTGATTTCGGAAGGCGCCGCCGTGGTGATTCTCGAGAACCTGCATCATGCCCGGGCCCGGGGCGCGGTCCCCTACCTGGAGATCAAGGGCTACGCCATGAACACCGATCCGGATTCCGAGCGCCCCGGGTCGGGACTGGCGCAGACCATGCAAATGGCTCTGGCCAATGCCGGCCGACCGGCCGGACGCGTGGATTACGTGAACGCGCACGGCCCGGGCCATCCCGTCATGGACCGCGTCGAAACAAGGATGATCAAGGCGGCGCTGGGCCCCCGGGCCTTCCGCATACCGGTGTCGTCCATCAAGGGCCATATCGGCAATCCCCTGGCGGCCGGGGGGGCGCTTCAGCTCGCCGCGTGTGCCCTGATGTTCCGTCACGGGCAGATTCCGCCCACCGCCAACCTCGAAGAGCCCGACCCGGAGTGCGACTTGGATTTCGTCGCGCGGCGGCCGCGGTCCGTCCGGCTGGATTGCGCCGTGATCAACAGCCATGGGTTGGGCGGTCGTAACGTCAGCATGGTTGTGGAGAGGGTGGCTTCCTCGTGAGCCCCGTGCAGGCCTCGCTGCTGGTGACTCTCGCGCTGAACCTGGCGATGGGGATATTCGTGCTGGCGACGCAACCCGGCCGCGCGCTCAACCGCGTGTTCTTCGGCTTGAGCCTGGTGCTGGCGGGCTGGCTCATCGGGGTGTGGTCCATCACGCTGGCCGACACCGCCTTCTGGGCGGAGTTCTGGATTCGGCAAGCCTACGCGGTGGCCCTCCTGATCCCGATCGTCGGGCAGTATCTCCGCCAGGCCGTCGTCGACCACGGCAGCCGCCGCATCCCCCGGGTCCGGCACGGGGCGGCGCTGTGGCTGGCGACGGGCGCGCTGGCCGCGTTGTGCCAGACGCCGTTCTTCCTGAAGGAGGTGCAGATGCCGACGGCCGGCCCGGGGCTGCCGTACGCGGTCTATGGGCCGGGCTTGTATGTCTTCACGGCGTATTACCTGGCGGCGTGGTGCCTGCTGGTCGGGCGGTTGATTCGCGACGCCCGTCATGCCACCGGGATTGTGCGGGCGGAACTGTACTTTGTGCTCCTGGGCCTGCCCAGCGGGTTGCTGTTCGGCGTGCTGTGCTCGATTGTCCTGCCCCTGTTGACCTCCGATTACGTATACGCCGCGCTGTCCCCCTTGAGCCTGATCCTCCTCGATGCGAGCATCGCCTACGGCATCGCCACGCGTCGCATCATGGAGGCCACTGAACTGTTGCGTCGCGTCACGGCCTACGCGCTGCTCACGACCTACCTGCTGGCCTTGTATCTCGCCGTCTGGTTTCCGGTCCATGACCTGACGCGGCGAATCTACGGGGAGTCCCTGCTCCCGCACATGGCCGCGGCCCTGGCCGTGGCGCTCTCCATGGCCCCGGCCTACGGGCGGCTGCAGCGCTTCTCCGCCCGGCTCTTCGTCAATGCGCGCCCGCTCAACGTGGCGACCGTTGTCCAGCGCGCCAGCCGGATCCTGGACTCCATCGGCACCATGGGCGACCTGCTCCAGCGCTTTGCCCGCGGTATCGCCGAGGCCGTGGACACGGACCGGGTCGTGATCCTCCTGCTCGGCCCGGAGACGTACGTTCAACAGTACCCCGACCCCCTCGCCGCGGCGGCCCTGTCGCTGGCGCCGGACGATGCCCTGGTCCGGGCGGTCCGGGAGCATGGCGAACCGTTGAGCGTGGACGTGGTCGAGCGCATCCGTCCGGCGCCGCTGCTGGCGGAAGCCGCCCGGCGCCTGAAAACCCTTCACGCGGCCATCGCCGCGCGTATCCATTCCAAGGACGGACTGGAGGGGCTGCTGTTGATGGGGCCCCGGTTGTCGGGACGCATCTACGGATCGGTGGAACTGGAGGCGCTGCCAATCCTGTGCAACCAGCTGGCCGTTGCCTTGGAGAACGCGCGCCTCTATACCCAGGTGCAGAACAGCAAAATCTACCACGAGATACTGCTCGACAGCCTGGTCAACGGCGTGATCGCGATCAACGAGGATCGCAAGGTCACGGTGTTCAATCGCGAGGCGCAACGCATCACGCGGCTCCAGCCGTCGGAGGTGCTGGGCCGGCTGGTCTCGGGTCTCCCGCCGCCCCTGGTATCCGCGCTGAACAACGCTTTCGACCGCGGGCGCGGACGCCGCGACCAGGACGTGGTGTTGCTGCACGAGGGCGGCGAGGAAACCCCCGTCCGCCTGGGCAGTTCGGTCTTCCATGGACATACCGGCCAGGTCCTGGGCGCCCTCGTGGTGTTCGCCGACCTCACGGCCCTGCGGCGCCTGGAAATGCAAGTGCGGCGCACGGACCGGCTCGCCAGCCTCGGCACGCTGGTCGCCGGCATGGCCCACGAAATCAAGAACCCGCTCGTGTCCATCAAGACTTTCACCCAGTTGCTGCCGGAGCGGTACGAGGACCCGGATTTCCGCATCACCTTCTCGTCACTCGTGGGGGACGAGGTGCAGCGGATCGACACGATCGTCAACCAGTTGCTTCACTTCAGCCGGCCCGCGCGGCCGCACCTGGTCCCTACGCCCCTGCACCAGGTTCTCCATTCCACGCTCCAACTGGTAACCCAGCAGGCACGGCAGAAAGGAATCGAGATGGCCATTCAGCTCCATGCGTCCCGGGACCGTGTCCGCGCGGATGCGAATCAGCTCAACCAGGCTTTCGTCAATGTCTTGCTCAACGGCATGGATGCCATCCACGGCGCCGACAGGGCGATCATCATCGCCACGGAGAACCTGGAGGCGGTGCCATATGCCGCCCGGTTCGCGGACAGCACCCAGGATGTCGGCCCGCCGTATATCCGCGTGGGCATCACGGACACGGGCGAGGGCATCCCGCCCGAAAACCTTGCCCGGGTGTTCGATCCCTTTTTCACTACTAAGAATCATGGAACGGGCCTGGGTCTCTCCGTCGCGCACGGCATTGTTCAGGAACATGGCGGCATCATGGACGTGAGCAGCGAGGTGGGCAGGGGGACGACGTTCCACCTCTATTTTCCCCTGCTGCCGCCCGGGGAGCCCGCAGCATGAAGCCCGTGCCGCTGGTACATCTCTATACCCAGGACGAGGTCCTTGTCCGGCGTGCGTGCGGCTTGTTGGACGGACTCGCCGTGGTGCGGCCCGTGGCGACGCCGGCGGCTTTCGAAGCCCTCTTCGACCGGGGCGCCGGCCTGCTGGCGGTGGTCGACCTGCGGGCCGATGAGGCGGTGCCGCTGATCCGGGGCGTGATGGAGATAGAACCCCGCGCGGTCGTCGTGGCCCTGGGCGTTCCCGGCTCGGAACCGGCACGCGCCGCGGACGCCGCCGGCGTGTATGCCGTCGAGGACCCCGAGTTGACCCGGGCCCGCTTTCAGCAGCTTATCTTGCATGCGGCCGGCCATCTCCGCCTCCTGCATGAGAACGAGGCCTGGCGGCAGGAGGCCCTGGCGGTCCGGGCCCGGCCCGAGCCCGAGGCTTCCGCGCGGCGGCCCCCGCCGCGCTACCCCGGAAATCTCTGTCCCGTAGGCGACGTGGAAACGCTGCTGCAATCCATGGCGGAGGATGTGGCCGCGTCGGTGAGAGTGTCCCGCGTGGGCATCTTCTGCCGCGCGCGCGACAGCGAGACTTTTAAGTGGCGGGGCGGCCTTCGCTGCCTGGAGGGCGTCGAGGCGCTCGAGTATGGGCCGCGCGACGCGCTGGTGCGGTGGCTCGCCCTGCACGCGCACCTGGTCTCCCGTGAAAATCTCTCGCATGTCCGTGAAGCCGACGCACGCTGGCTTCTGCAGCAGACCCTCGATACGCTGGGCGCTGAAATCCTGCTGCCGCTGCAGGCCCGCGGCCGACTGCTCGGATGGTTGTACGTCGGCCACCGTGTCACGGGCCTGCCGTTCGAGTCCGTCCACTTGGAGGACCTCGCGGCGCTGGCCGAACACGTCTCCACCACCCTGGAGCACGCCCTGCTGTACGAGGAACTGGCCGTCCAGAAAACGCTGGCCGAAACCCTCTTGCAAAGCCTGCCCACGGGCATTGTGGCCGTGGATGCCGAGGGCATCATCCGCTGGTTCAACGACGAGGCCGCGCGGATTTTCCAGGCCGCCGCCGACCAGGTCATGGGCCGGAAGGTGGAGGCTCTGGGTGCCGGCCCCGCTGACCTGATTCGGCGTGCCCTGGCCGGGGAGGCCCTGCGGCACCCGCAGGAGTGGCGCGAGCCCGGCGGGCGGGACGTCCTCACGGCCCGGGCGCAACGGCTCGACAGCGCTTCCGGCTGCCTGGGCGCGGTCCTCTTCGTGCAGGACGTCACCGCCGAGCGCGAACTGAAGGAACGGCAGGCGCAGGTGGAACGGGCCGCGTTCTGGGCGGAACTGGCCGCGGGCATGTCCCACGAGATACGTAACCCGCTGGTCGCCATCAAGACCTTCGCGCAACTCCTGCCCGAGCGATACGAGGAGGACGAGTTCCGGCACGAGTTTGCCGAAGTCGTCTCACAGGAGGTGGATCGTCTCAACCGCATCATCGACCACATTAACCGCTTTGCGCACCCGCCTAGGCTGAATCTCGAAAACGCGGCCGTGCGGGACGTCATCGACCAGGGACTTGAAATGGTCCGCCAGGTCGCGTTCCCGACCGGCATCCCCGTGCACCAGGAACTCGATCACGACCTTTGGCCCATCCGGGGTGACGCCCGCGCCCTCGCGGAATGCGTGATGCATCTCGTCGTCAATTCCCTCGAGGCCGCCCAGGGCCGGAGCGACCCCCGCGTGGAACTGGTGGCGCGCAATGCGGCCGGAGCCGAATCCGGGCGGCATGTCCTGTTAGCGGTCGTGGACAACGGGCCGGGCATGGATCCCGGGATCCGCGACAAGGTCTTTTCCCCGTTCTATACCACGAAGGCGCGGGGCATGGGGCTGGGCCTGGCCATCGTACAGCGCGTGGTCATGGACCATAACGGCACCATACACGTGGAGACCGGCCCCGACGGCACCGAGGTAACCCTGCGGCTGCCGGCCGCCATGGAGACGCCGACATGAAGCATCTTCTGATCGTGGATGACGAATTGGGAAGCCGGGAATCCCTCAAGCAGGTCTTCGTGCGCGACTATCGCGTGTCGCTGGCGGCCGACGCGGCCGAAGCGCTAAGGATCCTCGCGCTCGGCGACGTGGACCTCGTGTTGCTGGATGTCCTGATGCCGCAGCGTGACGGACTATCCCTGCTCCGGGAGATCATGGAAAGCTACGCCCACGTGGCCGTGATCATGGTCAGCGGGTCGACATCCGTCCGCCCCGTGGTCGAATCGATCCAGGCCGGAGCCCTGGACTACCTGCCCAAGCCGTTCGAGGTGGACGATGCCCGGCGCATGGTTGCCCGCGCCCTGGAGCGCGCGGCGCTCAAGCGGAAGGTCGAGGCCCTCCAGCGGGAGGTGCTGCGCGAGTATCCCGTGCAGGATATCATCGGCCAGGCGCCGTCCTTCCTCCACGCCATCGAGACCATCCGCAAGTCCGCCGAGAGCGCCGCCACGGTGTTGATCGAGGGCGAGAGCGGCACCGGCAAGGAATTGATGGCGCGTCTCCTGCATGCCCGGAGCGGCCGGCACGACGAGCCCTTTGTCGCCGTCCATTGCGCCTCCCTGCCGGAAACGCTCATGGAGAGCGAATTGTTCGGCCACGAGAAGGGCGCCTTCACCAGCGCCGACCGGCGTCGAGCGGGACGTTTCGACATGGCCGGGGCCGGGACGATCTTCTTTGATGAAATCGGCGAGATGCCGTTGACCACGCAGGTCAAGCTGCTGCGGGTGCTCCAGGAGCACGAGTACATGCGGGTTGGCGGAACCCAGCTCATCAAGACCCGCGCCCGCGTGGTGGCGGCGACGTCCCGCGATCTCCGCGCGGAAGTGACGGCGCATCGTTTCCGGGACGATCTCTTCTACCGTTTGAACGTGGTGCCCGTCCGGCTCCCTCCCCTGCGCGAGCGCCGCGAGGATATCCCCCTCCTGCTGGACCATTTCCTCGGGGTGCTCCGCGGGCCGTTGAATGCGCGCGCCCAGCGCTTCGGCGGCGCGGCGCGGGTGCTGATCGAACGGTACGATTGGCCCGGCAACGTGCGGGAATTGCGCAACCTGGTCGAACGCGCGCTGGTCCTGCACGGCCACCAGGAGGAACTCACCCCGGAGGCCCTGCCCATGGAAATCCGCTATCCGCCGCCCTCCGGCGGCGCGGCCGCGCCTCGCTCACTGGAGGAGGCCGTCAATGATTTCGAACGGAGACTGGTGGCCAAGGCACTCGCCGAGACGGGCGGAGTGCAGACGCGGGCCGCCGAGCGGTTGGGGACCACTCGGCGAATCCTTCGCTACCGCATGGATAAGCTGAAGATCAGCGGGGCGGAAGGATAGGGTATTCCTGCGGCCAGCGTTGTCGGCCGGCCCTCAATCGTGATAAGTTCTGTTTAGCATCCGGGAGTGGAAGCCTATGAAATCCTACCGCAAGGAACTCTGGTTCAACACGCCGGCGCGCCGGGCATTCGTCAACATCACGCCGCAGGTCGAGGACTGCCTGCGCGAGAGCGGCATCCGCGAGGGCCTGCTGCTCTGCAATGCCATGCACATCACCGCCAGCGTGTTCATCAACGACAACGAGAGCGGGCTCCACGCCGACTTCGAAAAGTGGCTGGAGAAACTCGCGCCCGAGAAACCGTATTCGCAGTACGCCCACAACGGCGCGGAGGACAACGCGGACGCCCACCTCAAGCGCACGGTCATGGGCCGCGAGGTCGTCGTCGCCGTCAGCGGCGGCCAACACGATTTCGGGCCGTGGGAGAGCATTTTCTACGGGGAGTTCGACGGCCGGCGCCGCAAGCG